>CAISDR010000613.1 GCA_903884125.1 uncultured bacterium | reverse complement strand
TCGGATTCGACCTCCAAAAACCATCAAAGAGAAGATCACATGGCTCTTGCAAAAAAGGCCGCGGCTCCGGCCGCAGCGAAAGCGCCCGCCGTCAAAGTGGCAACGCTTACCCTCAAGCAGATCTCGGTCGCGATTTCTGAAAAGCATGGGTTGACCAAAAAAGCGTCGGCTGCGCTGTTCGAAGATGTCGTCGCCATCATCACCAAGACCCTCAAGAAGGGGGAAAAGGTAAACCTTACAGGCCTTGGTATTCTTCAGGTGCGAAAGCGCCCGGCGCGCATGGGTCGTAACCCGGCCACCGGCGCCAGCATCAAGATCAAGGCCAGCAAGAAGATCGCTTTCCGCGCAGCAAAGACCCTGAAGGAAGCAGTCTAAGCATTTATGGATCAACCTGCCTGGCAGTGGTGATAGTCATCGGCGATAACAACGGATTTAATACACTGCCAGGCTGGAGTGATCCGGCGTTTAACTTTAGTGGGAATATTTGGGCTCCACCCCGGTGGAGCCCAAACCCCCGCCAGGGAGCTCAAACCTCGCCAGACGCCTTTACAATTCTGTCATCCTGTAGATCAGCGCGGAACCGATCCGCACCATCCGGGCAGATAATTAGCTTCCTCTGATTTTGCCAACCGCATGCCCTTGACCAATGCGGCCTCAAAGTTTCTTGTGACCAGCCTGGCATCAATCCGGCGACGCAGAAAATCCGCCCAAATAAATTCGCTGAATGGTGTTGTGTCTTTGGCAAAGCCGCCCAGATGGCGAAGTTCGCCCGCCAGCGACCGATAGGGATCATCCACCAGGCCGGCAATAGTTTTGGGTAATTGCCTGTGGCTCCGCCTGCGACCCGTCGCGTCAAAAGGATGCATCCAGTTGTGATTGTCCAGCACAAACCAGAAGCAGTCCTTTTCGAGCCTGCTAAGGTTGGCGACCACGGTTACCAGAATGTCCTTCACGCCCTCATCATGCAGCGCACGTGTCAGGTGGTGGTGGTCGATAACATAAGGACGATCACCCGGACCAAGTACCACCGGGATCATATGGCTGCCCAGAAACTTGCCCCCCTTTTTCTGATCTTTCGAGCGCCAGGCTGATCTTTTGGCTTTCACCTCGCGCATACCGACGGTGATCTGCGTAGGTCTTAGATCCATAATTGATATTGTGTGGAGTATCGGCTCGCGAACGGCAACCATCTGTGCCTCCTGTTGCTGCGGTAAATTTGGTTCAGCTAATACTAACCGCCCGCCAGTGTCCCGTCAGCCCACAGCTTCGTCTATTGCATTTCCGGATTAGGCCAGCACCTGCTGCCATTCGTTTTTTAGGAAATTGGCAAGGTCATCAGGCGAGTATTTTGTCTGAGGCGTATGGGGGTAAACATGTGCTGGACGGGGCGCGCGATCAAACCAGAATGCGTCGTTAAACGGTTGATCCGGACGTGTTCCCGCCAGCCATATGGCGGTATCCGCACCCTGGGCATTGGTGCGTAAAATGAGTTGCAGAATTTTTCTAAAGCGTGGCATGGCAGTTTTGACGCCATCCGTATCCGCCCAACCAGGATGCATGACATAGGCCTTTAGCCCGTTCTGCCCGTAATGAGTCTGCCAATATTGGGCGAGCGCCGCCTGTCCGCGCTTATGCACCCCATAGGCATAGGCCCCGCGATAGGTTGCCGGATTCTGATTGTTCATATAATCAAGGGTCAGCGGTGCATTATACATGCCCCCGGATGCCATATTTATAATGGTGGCATTCTTTGCAAACATGCCTGCGTGCAAAAGATTTTCAGTCAGCACAAAATGGTTTAACAGATTGGTGGCATAGGAAGTTTCCTTGCCTTCGGACGTTAGTACAATCTGGTCCAGCAACAATCCGACATTATTGACTTGCACATCAATCTTTCGTCCCGATTTTGCCAGTTCGTCGCTGATACGCTGGGTATCACGCACCAAAGACAGATCAGCCTGCATTGTGGTGATGGTTGCAGGCGACAAGGACTTTATGGCTGCCAGCTTTTCGGCGCTGCGGGCGATCACAATCACATTGGCACTATTACGTGTTGCCTCTTCGACTATCGCCCGGCCGATGCCACCCGTGCCACCTGTGACAATCCATGTCTGACCAGAAAAATCCGGTTTGAAATGACCCCAAAAAAGCCTTCGGGCAAAATAGCCAATTGCGGTGAAGCTCAAAGTGAACCGGGCATAGAATGCCATAATCTTTTTCAACATTGCGAAGTTCATCAGGTGCCTCACATCAATCCAGCGGGAAGGTTCAGGTCTAGCCTTTGGCCGGGGTAGATATGATTTCCTCAAGCTCGGGCGTGATCAGCTTGCCGGCCTTCATTTCGGAACTGATGCGACCATCAAAATATTCCCGCCATTCGCAAACCTGATTGCCACGCAAAAAGACTGATCCCGCATAGGGAACGACAACACGCTCGCCGGTCTTCAGGTAAAACTCATCAACGCCTTCAACCAGCAATCGGTCCTTACCTTCGGCATAGTCAAAGATTCGCCATTCTTCCTTTGCAATCCTTGTGGCCATATCGGTCAGCAACTGACGCAGGGCAGCTTTGCCACGTATGGCTGGTCCATAGCCCGCAGAACCCCGCCAGATCACATCTTCGGTGACATTAACCAGAACGCCTTCGACGTCCAGGCGATGCCAGGCGGAAATGATATTGTTCAGCACGTCAATCGGTCGGGTCATCAGTACGTCTCCCTGTCTGCAGCCATCTTGGACAAAGTGCCCGGTTGATCCGTGGTCACTTGCTTAATGATACTTATACAGAATATCTCAGGGATGGGCAAAGAAAACGGCAGGCTACATGCCCGCCCGCCCCAGTTTCCGGTCAAAGAAGCGCCATATCTGGGTATTCACCTTTATGGATTCAGGCGTCCCCGCGATCACATATTGTTCGTGCCCCAATCCTTCGGCGACGATCAGTTCGGCGTCCACCCCAACCTCAAGCATTTTAAGATGGGTCACAATGGCGCTGCTCATGGCAAAGTCGCGCGTCCCGGTCAGGATCAGGGTCGGGGGAAATGCACCTAGCACTTCCGACGAATTGGCCGGAAACGCCATAGGATCGCTCATATCGGCACTAGCAAAATAATCCCGCGGGGCATTGGCTGGCCGGGCCTTGGCCATTCCAGACGGTGGCTGGGCGTTCATCAGCCACGCGATTGTTGATGAATCGCCCCCGCGCGCAATACCGGGCATCAGTCCGGCGCAAAATACGCCAACCGCCCCCGGGCGTGGCAATTTGTGGCGGTTGATCCATGCAATTGCCTCCCCCGCCAGCGCGCCACCGGCAGAACAACCGTAAATGCCGATATTTTCCGGTCGATAGGACTTCAGCAATTCCATATAAACTTTTTCCACATCTTCGCTGGCGGCGGGAAATGTGAATTCCGGCGCCATCCGGTAATCCACCGAGACGACTTTGATACGGCCAATCCCGGCAACGGGAATTGAATTATTCTGCCCGATGTGAACAGCCCCGGTATAAAAGCCGCCGCCATGCAGGTTGATCAGCACCCGGTTTTCGTTTTCTGGTGCAATGCCTGATTTGGGCACAATAACATCGACGCCAACGCCCCCCATGGTGGTATGGCTGATATCGCTTGGAAATATTGCGCGCCATTTGTCATTGTTGGGCTTGTGAAATCTGATTGAATAGGCACGGCGTTTTTCTACCCCTTCAAGATAATAATCCGGGGCAGGATCAATCTGATCGCTTTGATACTGGCGGGACAGGGCGGCGCGTGCCTCGGCACTCAAAAAGCTCGACATGCCGATGGTCACATTGTCCGCGTGAACCGTTCCATCCGGATCAAGCACAGGTCGTTCAAGTCTGGTGGCCGTGGTCTGGGCATTTGCAATAACAGGGATCCCAAGCAATGCTGCTAAAAGCCAGTAAGGTGGCCACATGATGTTTGTTGTTCTCCCTTTTTCTTTCCGTCCCGCGAAAGTGCCGAGCTATTCCTCGGCAATGATACATGCCGGGCAATCGGATGTATCCACTTTAATAGATGCACCGGTAATCAGAGCATCAAATGCGCCAAGACGCTGTGCGCTTGCAGATGGAAAGGCTATCGCACTTTGGCTAATGCGCAGTGAAACCAGCGTTTCGGTAAATTTGTATCCGGCGGTCATCGGCTCCACCACTGGCACTGGTAATCGTTGCGCCAATTCACCAGCGATCGGTGCCATGCAGGTACATCCCAGCAGGATCGTATCTGCGCCACGATCAATTGCACCACGGGCAGATTCAATGATGCGGTTCACAATGGTCGATTGGCCGGCGCGCATTTGTTCAATCGGCACCATTGCCCCACCTGGCTCAGGCAGTTCGTTATCATCCAGAATTGATATGACTTCGCTGCAATGGGGCCGCATACCACACTGATCAATACGGTCATCAAAAATGAACTGCATTGTTTTGGGCCAGATTGTTACGATGGCAAACCGGCGACCCAGCGTGGCAGCAATCGCCATCGCAGCTTCGCCCGCACCGACAACCGGCACACGGACTGCAGCACGCAGTTCATCAAGGCCGTAATCCCCAAAAGTATTGATGAAAATACCAATAGCGCCAGCCTGCGCTGCCTGAATACCTGCGTCCACATTTCCAATCATGCTTAAAGCACGATCAAACTGGGTCGCCGGAAAGGCATTATAGCGCGGTTCAAAAAGCTGAGGCTGGAAATCAGACGCTGCCTGCAACCGGATCAATTCAGGCGCGATGTGGCCGCCAGTCGGCGCAAACCCGGTTCCGATAACGGCGATGAGTCTTTTTGACATTATGTAAAGCTCTTTATTCCAGCAATCATTATATATCCCATTGCACCTGCGTTAAAGATATAGCGCATTGGAAGGTGCGCTTTTAGGGGATAAGGCCTTGCTGGGAAAACTTGGAGCCGTCCAGGCCGCTACCATCATAACACCCAGTTTGGATGCGATCCGGGATAGCTGGGTCAGACTGCTGCGTTATCGCGAAATCGCGACGTTCACTTTACCGCAGGATGCCGCCATTGCCTGGCAGGCTCCGGTCGCTGCGGGCTCCTCGTGTATGTCAATTGCCCCACCAAATGGATCAGGGCCGATTCTGCGCTTTGTCGAACGGCCTGCTGTCACGGGTTTTAGGGCACTTGCTACTTTGGGATGGAATGCGCTGGAAATTCTGGTTCAAGAACCTGACGGGCTGGTTGATCTGTTGGCCGGATCCGGCTTTCGGCATCTGAGTGGTCCGGCAAATCTTCAGGGCATGGCTGATATTCGGGCGGTTCAATTTGCAGATCCATCAAATGTGGCGGTTTATTTCACCCGTATCGGCGATGAGGCGGCAACCAGTGGTCTGCCACAGGCGCAAACGCCAATAGACAGGTTGTTCATTACCATCCTTGGGACATCAAGCCTTTCGGCCACACGCAAATTCTATGCCCAATATTTTGGGATGGAGACATCAACGCCACATCCGGCACGCATTTCCGGCCTCTCCAAGTCGAATGGTCTTGACCCGGAAACACAGCATGAACTTTGTGTTGCAAAACTGGCGCCCGGCCATCTGCTGGAAATTGACCAGTTTCCATCCATGGTCCAAAGGCGTGAAGTTCCAACCAATGATCTGCCTTCTGGGCTGATCAGTCTCGCATTCACCTGGGAGGCAGGCAACAAACAGGGCCCGACCTATGGTCCGCTGCCCGACCTTCCCGGTCGGTTGATGCGATATATTATTGGCTTGGACGGTGAAGGTCTTGAACTGGTCAGTTAAGTCTGAAAATTTGGTCAAACCGGGGTGGCAGAAAATTGGTGCCGCCCCGGCTTTTGTCATGACTGTTATCAGCTGGCCGCGCCAATTTTATCCTGTGTTTTGGTTTCGAAATCGCTGGCATCGTGACGTTCCCATAACTGGTTTGCAGGTTCGCCCCAGGCACAATTGACCATGCGACCACGCTTTGCCGCCGGACGGGCGGCGATCACGTCGGCCCAACGGATAACGTTTTTGTATTCATGGACCTGCAGGAACTCCGCAGCCCCATACAGCACGCCTTTGGCCAGGCTGCCATACCATGGCCATGTTGCGATATCCGCGATCGTATAATCCCTGCCAGCCAGGAATTCATTTTTCGCCAGATGGCGATCCAACACATCGAGCTGCCTCTTTACCTCCATGGCAAAGCGGTCAATCGCATATTCAATTTTAATTGGAGCATACGCGTAAAAATGCCCAAACCCACCACCCAGATAGGGTGCGCTGCCCATCTGCCAGAAAAGCCAGGACAGACATTCGGCACGGGTTTTTGCATCCTTTGGCAGGAAGGCATCAAATTTTTCCGCCAGATGCATCAGTATCGAGGCAGATTCAAACACGCGGACCGGTTCAGGGCCGGAACGATCCATCAGCGCAGGTATTTTCGAATTCGGATTAATCTCTACAAAGCCACTACCGAACTGGTTACCATCAATGCGGATCAGCCAGGCATCATATTCCGCACCGCTATATCCCATGGCCAGAAGTTCTTCGAGCATGACCGTAACTTTGACCCCGTTGGGCGTTGCCAGGGAATAAAGCTGCATCGGATGCTTGCCGATCGGCAATTCCTTTTCATGGGTTGGGCCGGAAATAGGGCGATTAATCGCCGCAAATCGGCCCCCACTTTCCTTGTTCCAGGTCCAGATGGCTGGTGGCGTATATTCGGCTGTGTCTGACATTGGAAGCTCCCGGCATGATATTGAATCAGACTCCTACAGCCACAACGGTCGGTCGGCAATAGTACGTATCCTGATCGCGCTGGTCGTCGGATGTCATCTATTGCTGCGGTGCACGCGCCTGCTTGCGAGTCCTAATATTCCTGCTTCTCAATCAGCTGGATCGTGCCTATGCTGAAGGCAGTAAAACTGCGTTTTCCCTAAAACCAGTAATAAATAAGCGCAGGGCGGCGGTTGACTAAAATTCAGTTATCCAGAGGCAGACTAGCGGCCTTTGTATCGCCGCATATTCCGCTGGCGGCTCTTGGACTGCCATTGGTCGTCAATCTGCCACCCTTTTATGCGTCTGAAATGGGTCTCGGCCTGGTTGCCGTAAGCCAGGTATTCTTTTTTGCACGCCTTTGGGATGTGTTTTTAGACTTGGGATTTGGGTTTGTGTCCGATCAGATGCAATGGAAATGGGGACGCCGAAAGCCGTGGATATTGATCGGGCTGCCAATTCTGCTATTCACGATCTATCGCCTATTCCTGCCATCGGGTCAGGTGAGTGAACTCGAACTGTTTGCGACCCTGTTCATATTCTATATTGGCTGGACATTCGTCATTCTGTCTCACTACGCCTGGTCATCAGAAATTTCAGATGATTATGATGGCCGCTCCAAAGTGCAGGGCTGGATCCAACTGGCAACAGTTGGCGGCATGACACTGGTCCTTACCCTGACAGCCTATGTTGAAAGCATTGGTGGAACGCGTTTTGATCAGATGCGCACGATGGGGTTGTTCGGGCTTGTGTTATTGCCCGTCACCTGTATTGCAGCGGTCAGCCTGATGGGCGAACCTGCGCCCGATCATCGCCCCTCGCTTTCTATTAAACTTGCACTGACCGCTTTGCGGCGGAACAAGCCATTGCGCTTTGTTATTGCAGCGGATCTGCTTGTCAATCTGACGGCAGGATTGATTGGTTCTACATTCATCTTCTTCGCCCGCTATTATCTTGAACTGGGTACGCAGGCATCAGCGCTGCTTTTTGTTTATTTTCTTGCGGGTGTTTTCGGCATTCCGGTCTGGACGCGCATTGCATTACGATTTGGTAAGCGTCAGTGTTTTGTTCTGCATTCGATATTCAATCTGGTTACCCTGCCGTTATTGTTCCTGATCCCCCATAACAATTTCGGGATTGCTGCAGTTATATTCGCAATTGTGGGAACAAATTATGGAACGGCCAGTATTGTGCTTCGGGCAATGATGTCGGATGTTATCGATGTTGATCGCCTTGATACCGGGCAGGATCGGTCTGGTCTGTATTTTGCGCTGCTGACATTGACCGCAAAGCTTGGACTGGCAGCGCCCCTGATCGTATTCTATCCGATCCTTTCATATATCGGCTTTCAGGCACAGGGTAGGAACTCACCGGAAGCGATTGCGGGACTGGCTTATATTTACATATTATCGCCATGTCTGTTCGCAATTCTGGGAATCTGGCTCATGCGCCGTTTTCCCATCGATGCGGCAGCACAGGCCCAGATGCGGGCTGAAATCACAAAACGAACGGCGGCGCGTCTGAGACGGCTTTAGTTCGCAGGTGAATGCAAACTATGGGCTGTGGACTTTCGGACCCCAGATCTCCAGTTGGTCTTTGCGTACGACCCGCCGTGAAAGCCGCAGATCGAGCATGCGTCCAAGCCCGGTGACCTGGAATGCCGCACGGATATATGCTTGCTCATTGGCATCTGCCGCCGCATAAGCATCCTGCATACGCTGCAACAGGTAAAAGCGATAAGGCATGACCGCTGTTTGAACCGGGACGCCGCGCCAGATGTATTCGACCCGCCCGATGGTGCGCTCGCCCGGTCTGGCCAGTCCATTCGTGCCTTCTATATCAGGACGTGATGCAAGCCAGCTATTGGCGAATTCAACCTGGGCAATCATTTCCGGTAGGTAATCCTGCGCGCAAAAAGTCATCAGGTCCTTCAAAGACTGCGGCAGACTTGAAATTTCAACGACCAAATCTGACTTACCTTCGTTAGGAAAGTATTCCGGCGACTGCATTCGTTCGACCCAGCGCCACACACGCGGGCCGTATTTCTTCATCACCATCGACGGGGCCGGATCGCGGGCAAGGTGCGCGAATAGCGGTGCAAAAAGTCCGTAATCCCCAATTGTCGGGCAATCTCCTAAAAGATAGGGATATGTTTTCAGATGCACGTCGAAAAGGCCCAGAAATTCTACAAACGCCTGTTCGATCAATGGTGCGGTCTGCGGATTCACCCCAAAAGAGACAGCGGCCTGACGCATACGCTGGCTGGCAAATGCAAATATAGCCTGAGCATCAGACTCCAGCGCGCCAGGTGCCAGGGCATCAGTAAAATCGCGGTAGAGAAAATCCAGATTCTGCTCGTCGAAATTCCATCGATAGTGCATCGCAGGGCGCAACATGCCCTCGCCACCAAAAAGTTCGAACAGATGCGAAATAGCGCGCATTATTGGTTGTTCAGGATAGGCGGGAAACGGGACGTCGATCGTTCGTTCGAGATAATTGATGATATCTGCGCCATCCTGAATCAGTTCGCCCGCCTGTGTCTCAAGTACGGGAATGATCCAGCGTCCAACTTTTGGGGCGATCTGTTCGCGAAAATGGGTTGATCCTGCCGGGCGTTCTTCAAAATCAATACGCTGCTTGCGCAAATAGGCGCGCACC
The DNA here is from genome assembly GCA_903884125.1 of uncultured bacterium. Taxonomy (GTDB): domain Bacteria; phylum Pseudomonadota; class Alphaproteobacteria; order CAISDR01; family CAISDR01; genus CAISDR01. The sequence continues at coordinate 15,723 of CAISDR010000613.1, read as the reverse complement.
TTGCCGGTATATAGTGATCCCGGCATGCCGTATAAAATAAATGGTTTCATCGGATGTCCTAAATCCTAGCAGCCTGTGAATTTCGGCTCGCGCTTTTCGCGATAGCTGCCAATGCCTTCACGAAAATCCTCAGTTTGGGTGCACAATGCCTGCTCCTTGTCGGCGGCGGCAAAGCCCTGATCGTAATGGTCATCTGCTGCGGTCCAGATCTGCGCCTTCATGGCGGCCAGCGCGCGCGGCGCAGAATTGGCGGCGATATTGCGGGCATAGGCAACTACATGAGGCATAAGCTGATCATCATCAAAAACCCCGTTTATGACGCCAAGCCTTTCAGCTTCCTCGCCGGAAATGCGGCGGGCCGTATACAGCAGGTCTGCTGCGCGGGCGGTGCCGATCAGGCGGGTCAATAGCCAACCTGATCCTTTTTCCGCAGGGACCCCCAGTCGGGCAAATGTGGCGTTCATCACGGCAGATCTGGATGCAAAGCGAATATCGCAATGAAGGGCTAATATGAAGCCCCAACCAAAGGCCGGACCATTAATTGCCGCAATTGTGGGCTTGCGCGATGTGATCAATGTATTCCAGCCATTGGCAAAATACCGATCAAGACTGGGTCCAATCTCGTCGCCCCACTGTCTGGTGGGTGGTGCACCCGACTCAAATCGACCATCAGGGTCCACTTGGTCTGAAACGCCGGTTCCGATCACACTAAGATCGAGACCGGCACAAAAACCCCGGCCATTTCCGGTGATCACAATGACACGAACATCCCGATCGGCTGCCGCCCGACCAACGGCTGCAAAGAAGCGCGTCAGCATGGCGGGCGTCAGCGCATTCAGCTTATCCGGACGATTAAATCGGATCATCGCGACCTGCTGAACGACCGAATAAGAGATAATGTCGCTTTCTGTCATGCTGATGTCCGATCTGTCTGGCGACCATTAAGTATATTTGGCAGAAAAATCCCTGATCAGGGTTCGTTTGACACTGGACTATGTAGTCGGTTCTCTGCATTTTGCCAATCATACTGAAAGGCCATCGTTCAAAGGCTCTGCCATGAATCCTGTGTTCTTCGCCCAGCAAAAACCCGACCACCCCGCCATCATCATGGCGGCGTCCGGCGAAGTGGTCACCTACAAGCAGCTTGATGACCGGTCAAGCCAGTATGCCCAGATGTTAAGGGCGCTTGGCGTGAATATCGGTGATGTGATTGCCGTTATGATGGAAAACAACGCGCGTTATCTGGAACTTTATTGGGCGGCGTTACGTTCGGGCATATATTTTACGGCGATTTCAACCAAGCTGACAGCAGGCGAAGTGGCTTATATTGTCAATGACTGTCAAGCTAAGGTTTTTGTGACGACCAGTGTTCTACGGTCTGTTGTGAATGAAGCCGCCAACTCATTTGGCAAACATGTCACGTGTCTTACGCTGGGCCAGCCCGACGGGCGTTTCCGGGATTTGCAGGAAGTCGCAGCCGGATTTCCGCAAACGGCTATCGCAGATGAAACGTCGGGTACGGACATGCTGTATTCCTCTGGCACAACCGGGCGTCCGAAAGGCATCAAGCGTCCTCTGCCGGGCAAACCTATTGATTTCATCCCCGAAATGTCGGTCATCCTTCAAAAGGTCTATGGGTATGACGACCAAAGCGTTTATCTTTCAACAGCGCCGCTTTATCATTCTGCACCCTTGCGATTTTGCATGCGTATTCATGCTTATGGCGGCACCATCATTGTAATGGAATCCTTTGATCCTGAAAATGCGCTGCAATTGATCGAACGATATCGGGTAACCCACAGTCAGTGGGTCCCAACCATGTTTTCGCGTCTGCTTAAACTTCCTGAAGCGGTGCGTTCCAGATATGATCTTCATACCCATGTGGTTGCCGTTCATGGGGCTGCACCTTGCCCGGTTGTTGTCAAGAAGCAGATGATCGATTGGTGGGGGCCTGTTCTGGTGGAATATTATGGCGGCACCGAAGGCAACGGATATTGCGCCATCAACAGTCAGGAATGGCTGACGCATGTGGGGTCCGTCGGTCGGGCTTATATTGGATCCATTCGCATTGTTGACGATAACCAGCGCGAAGTCGCCATCGGCGAGGAGGGAACTGTCTATTTCGCTGATGCGCCAAAATTTGAGTATCACAATGATCCATCAAAGACCGCTGAGGCCTATAATGAGAATGGCTGGTCCACATTAGGTGATGTCGGGCGCGTCGACGAAGATGGGTATCTGTATTTAACCGATCGCAAGGCATTCATGATCATTTCCGGCGGTGTGAATATTTACCCCCAGGAGGCGGAAAGTATTCTGATCACCCATCCCAAGGTTGCGGATGTCGCTGTCATCGGCGTACCAAATGAGGAGTTTGGCGAGGAAGTGAAGGCGGTCGTTCAGCTTGTGGATATGGCCCTGGCCGGGCCAGCATTGGAGCGTGAGCTGATCGAATTTTGCCGTGGCCAACTTAGTGCTGTCAAATCACCGCGATCGATCGACTTTGACCCTGAATTGCCCAGGCACCCCACCGGCAAGCTTTACAAACGATTGTTAAGGGACAGATATTGGAAGAATCGTGATTCACGAATCATCTAACCATCAGGGCAAAATCCACGTTGGCCAAGTCTCATAAGCGTTCACCCAGACTTAAACGTGTCCAGTATGGCGTATTGCCATATCGGCTGGATGAGTCGGGATCGCTTGAGATCCTTTTGGTGACAACGCGTACGACGCGGCAGTGGATCATTCCAAAAGGATGGCCGATCAAGGATCTGACCGGATCGGAAACTGCCCAGCAAGAGGCATATGAGGAAGCAGGCATTCGTGGTGAAATTACCGGCCGGTCTGTCGGCCAGTTCACTTATCTCAAGCGCCTTGAGGACACAAAGCTTTCTGTCGCCTGCGAAGTGAAGGTTTATCCGATGCTGGTGAAGCGGCAATATAAAAAATGGCCAGAGCGTGCTGAACGTGAAACTGACTGGTTTGAGCCCGAAGACGCTCTGGTCAATATCCGTCTACCAGAGCTCAGACGCTTGATCAGCCGGTTTGTAAAGCGCGGGAATTATTAAATTCAACTGCACCCAATGGCGATTATGCCGGTGGCCATAGCTTTGACACCAATCCGGTTCGACCTTGCCGCATTGTGGACAATTTTCCTCGGGGTTCTATATGTTTGACTTTAAATCAGCTATTGGCATCCCTGTGTTTGGCGATCCTGTCTGATTCTGGGGTCCAAAACCGACAAATCCGCCCTTGGGCGCAACCATTTGATCCGGTAAACGGTGGCAGGGCCGCAGCGCAATTGGCAGGCAATCCCACCGCCACCGGTGCTTTGAGACCTGCCGACGGGGGCTAGCATTCATGATCCGATCTAATGTGACTATTGGTGGTGTCATTATACTGGCGCTGGCTGGATACCTTATATTTGGCCGGGGCGGGGCGAATGGCCCGCCTGCGCGGACAATTCCAGTGACCATTGCCAAACCCACGCGCCAGGATGTTCCGGTTTACCTTAACGCAGTTGGCAATGTTCAGGCCGCCAATTCGGTTCTGATCCGGGTTCGTGTTGATGGCGAAATCAAACGGATTGCGTTTGAGGAAGGTCAATTTGTAAACGCGGGTGATCTTCTAGCAGAAATCGATTCCCGGTCCGTTCGAACGGATATGGAACAGGCAGAAGCGCAGCGCGCGAAAGACGAATCACTTCTGGCAAATGCGCGAAGTGATCTGGAGCGGGTTGCAAAACTGGCACAGCGGGATTTTGCGTCGAGGCAGAGCATCGATACCCAACGTTCACTTGTGGCGCAGCTTGAAGCGCAATTGCGTGGTGATCTGGCTAAAATTGAATCTGCCAGGGTACAACTGTCCTATACCCGGATCACCGCACCGATTGCGGGCCGTCTGGGTGCTCGGTTGATTGATCAAGGCAATATTGTGCGGGCCGCCGATGCCACGGGGCTTGTAACGATCAAACAGATCGAACCAGCTTTTGTGACGTTCAACCTACCCGAGCAGGCTTATCCGGTCGTTGCTGCGGCACAGAAAGCCCATGATGGGCCGCTGAAGGTTCGTGCCTTGCGCCGCGATGGCCCATCCGGAGCTGACAAAGATGAGCACGAAGGTGATTTGTCGCTGGTCAATAATGAAATAGACCAGACATCAGGAACCGTGCTGATGAAGGCCCAATTCTCCAATACGGATCATGCTCTATGGCCTGGCCAGTTCGTGAATGTGCGCCTTGTGCTCGAGACATTAAAAAACGCGCTGATCGTTCCGTCGTCTGTAATTGTACAGGGGCCGGACGGGCCATTTGCATATGTTGTGGGGTCGGACAATGTTGTCGCGATGCGGCCGCTTTCCATCGTGCAGAATCGCGACGGTATGGCAGTTGTTGCTAGTGGCTTGGATGAGGGCGAAACAGTTGTCAGTGACGGGCAATATCGGTTACGCCCCGGTGCAGTGATAGCGCCGTCGACTTCGGGATCGCAATCGTGAATATCTCAGAAGCATTTATCCGGCGGCCAATAGCGACGTCGCTCCTGTCGATTGCGCTATTGCTTGCAGGCATTGTCGCCTTTCCGCTTTTACCAGTAGCACCGCTGCCGCAGGTTGAGGTGCCAACGGTATCGGTCAGCGCAAATTTTCCTGGCGCCAGTCCTGAAACTATGGCGTCGAATATCGCGGCACCACTGGAACGACAGTTTTCTTCGATTGCTGGCATAACCCAAATGACGTCGACCAGCTATCTTGGCGCGACAAATATTACCATTCAGTTTGATCTGTCGCGAAACATCGATACGGCCGTCCAGGATGTGCAATCCCAGATCAATGCGGCCGCCGGCCAATTGCCTTCGAATCTTCCTTCGCCACCCAGCTTTCGAAAGGTAAATCCGGCAGATTCGCCGATCCTGATCATTTCGGCCAGTTCCCTTTCCATGCCGATCGAACAGGTAAACGATGCAGTTGAAACTACCCTGGTACAGGCAATATCGCAGATAAATGGTGTGGGTAACGTAAATATTTTTGGCTCGAAAAAGCCATCAATACGCATTCAGATTGACCCTGCCAAAATTGCGGCAAAAGGTCTTGATCTGGAAACCATTCGGGCACAGATCGCTGTTGCCACATCAAATGCGCCCAAAGGCTCGTTTGACGGTGACCGACAGAATTTCACGGTTTATAGCAATGACCAGATTTTGGATGTCACAACCTGGAACGATCTTATCGTTGCCTATCGCAATGGCGCACCGGTTCGGATTCGGGATATCGGTCAGGCGGTTGAAGCAGCAGAAAACGTCAAGACGCTGGCATTGGCCTATACCGGTCCTGCGGCGCCGCCGGGAATGGCACAGTCAAAAGGGGCCGCAGTTGTTATCGCAGTCACAAAGCAACCAGGAGCCAATGTAATTGAAGTGGCAGAACGCATCAAAGCGGCTATGCCTCAATTGATCGCCAAGCTGCCAAATGCAGTCAATGTGACCATCCTGACCGACCGTACCCAGACGATTCGAGCATCAGTTGATGATGTGGAATTTACCCTCGTGCTGACGATCGCGCTTGTGGTGATGGTTATCTTCATCTTTTTGCGAAATCTATCTGCAACCATAATTCCAAGTGTCACTATTCCCCTTGCGTTATTTGGAACGGCGGGGGTCATGTATGTGATGGGCTATAGCCTGGACAATCTGTCACTTATGGCACTGACAATTTCAGTTGGCTTTGTGGTTGATGACGCTGTCGTAATGCTGGAAAATATTTTTCGTTATGTCGAAGATGGCGATAGGCCCTTTGAAGCGGCACTCAAGGGCGCGGCCGAGATTGGAACCACCATTATTTCCATTTCGGTCTCGCTCATAGCAGTTTTTATTCCTATCTTGTTCATGGGCGGTGTTATCGGGCGCTTCATGCGCGAATTCGCAATGACCGTTTCGATTGCTGTTGGATTGTCTGTCGTTATTTCGTTGACGCTGACACCGATGTTGTGTGCAGTTTTTCTTAAAACCCATGGCAAGCCCCGGCAAGGTGGCGTGCGAGATACGCTGGACAAGGCCTTTGATGGTCTGTTGGCGAAATATGAATATGCACTACGCATTGTCATGGATCACCAGCGAGCAACCCTGGGCGTGTTTTTCGTAACGCTGGCCGCAACTGTCGGATTTTACGCAATTATGCCCAAGGGATTTTTTCCGCAACAGGACACCCGGTTTATGATCGGTGTTATCGATGGGGCCGAGGATATTTCTTCTGGCCGGATGGAAGAGCGTTTGCAGGCAGTTGCCGAAATTGTGTCGCAGGACCCCGATGTTGTGAATTTTACTGCCTATGTGGGGCAGGGGCCGTACAGCTCAGGGCAGATTTATGTCAATCTCAAGGAAAAAAACCGTGGACAGACTACGTCGGCTGATCGCGTGATCGGGCGGTTGCGACCGAAACTTTCCAAAGTGGTTGGCGTCAATACCTTCCTTCAGATAGCGCAGGATATGAACGTAGGCGCCCGCGGGTCACGTACCCAGTTCCAATATACGCTGAGCGATGGCGACCTGAATGAGCTTTCGGTCTGGTCTGGCAAAATCATGCAAAAATTTCGCTCGCTTCCGCAACTGATCGACATTGCTTCGGACCTGAAGGATAACGCTGCTGCTGCCCAGGTGACGATTGACCGGGATCAGGCCTCGCGGTTTGGCATTCAGCCCAGCCTGATCGACGCAATCATATACGATGCAATCGGTCAAAGACAGGTGGCGCAGATATTCACGCAGTTGAATAACTATCACGTTATTCTGGAGGTCCTGCCGGAATTACAGGGCAGTACCGATCTGTTCGACCAACTATTTGTCACAGCACCGCTGACGGGGCGCCAGATTCCATTGTCGACGCTTGTTAAAGTGGATTCGACCAAACCCAGCTATGTTTCGGTAAATCACCAGGGACTTTCGCCTGCAGCCACGATCTCATTCAATCTTGCACCCGGGTTTGCTCTTGGTGATGCCGTTGGGGCCATCAGACAGGTGGAAGCTGAACTGGGCTATCCACCAACGCTCTCCGGATCTTTTCAGGGTACAGCCCAAGCATTTCAGGCATCATTATCGACGCAGCCATATCTAATCGCAGCGGCCTTGATTGCGGTCTATATTGTTCTGGGCGTGCTTTATGAAAGTTACATCCACCCTCTGACAATTCTATCGACACTGCCGTCAGCTGGTGTTGGTGCTTTGCTGGCACTGGCTGCTGTTGGCATGGATATCAGCATTATCGCAATTATCGGTATCATTCTGCTGATTGGTATTGTGAAAAAGAATGGCATCATGATGGTGGATTTCGCGCTGCATGCTCAGCGTGAGGGCGGCCTTTCCCCAAGACAGGCAATCTTCGATGCCTGCCTGTTGCGTTTCCGGCCAATCATGATGACGACTATGTGCGCCCTGCTCGCAGGTGTTCCATTGATGCTGGGTACCGGAACAGGCTCGGAAATCCGTCAGCCTCTTGGGTATGCAATCGTCGGTGGCCTGATCCTTTCGCAGGCGTTGACGTTATTTACGACACCGGTGATCTACCTCTATTTGGATCGACTTGGCTCGTTATTTGGCCACAATCGCTAGGTTGCCGGTGAATTGTCCCTTTATTCGGGCCAGTGTGTTTGCTGATCAGTTCCAGCCATCACTGTCATCAAATGATGATGGCGTGATCTTATGAGTTGCCCTGCTTTTGCCTGATAAGCGGGTTGTCTTGGGCGAATGACTGGGGTGAACGTCACGCTTTTGGTCACTTTGTCCGCCGACCAACTCGAACAAATGCGTGGCCTGATCAGAAAGTGCTGACGCTGCAGCTGAACTTTCTTCAACCAGTGCAGCGTTTTGTTGCGTAGCGCTATCCAGGTCTTCGAGGGCGCGATTGATTTCGCTGACCGACCTAGCCTGTTCGTTGCTGGCGGCAGCAATTTCAGGCATGATTTCAGCAACGCTTCGAACGGTAGTCAAAATCTTTTCCAAGGCCTCGCCAGCCACGCCTGAAAGATTTACCCCTTGCGTTACCTGTTTGGTACTGTCCGAGATCAGATCGCGGATCTGTTGAGATGCCTGACGGGACCGGTCGGCAAGCGAGCGGACTTCCTGTGCAACGACGGCGAACCCTTTCCCGGTTTCACCAGCACGGGCCGCCTCGACTGCAGCATTGAGTGCAAGCAGTTTGGTTTGAAAGGCAATTTCCTCCATCACCTGGATGATTTCCGATATGCGCGCGGATGATGCCTCGATGCCACCGATTGCGCTTGCAACATTGACCATGGCCTTTGCCCCGGCTTCGGCATTGTTCAGCGCACTGGTCGCCAGCTTGCGCGCGCTGTCCGAATTATTTGCATTTGTAGAAACTGTCGCGGCAATCTCGGCCATGACCTGCACGGTTTCCTGCAAATTCGCGGCCTGCCGTTCGGTTCGGCTGGACAAATCATTGCTGCCTTGGGCAATTTCGCCAACGGCGGTGCGCATGGTATCGACGACCCCGAAGACCTCCTGCTGCAAGGTTCGCTGGCTGACTGCATTTTGCCGCAAAATTTCAATTGCGCGGGATATTTCGCCCAGTTCATCACCACGATCCTTGGCATCAATATTTACGTCCAGTATGCCGCCGGTAATCTGCCCAAGAATTTTGACGCGAGAAACAATTGATCGCGCGATGTCCCGGTGAATGAGATACATCATCATGAGTGATGTCATCGTCGCCAGGAAGAGGCCGCCGATCACAAACCAAAGTTGTGAATTTTTGCTGGCAAGCCGCGATGTCAGGCTGCTGGCCACAATGTGCTGGACATCGGTCCAGCATTTGTAGTTGGACTCACGAATTTTGCCGTCCATTGCAACAAGATCCACCCCAGTGCTCGTCCCGTTGGCCTGCTGAATGGCAGACTCCTTGAAACGCGCAGTGATGTCAGCCAGTTCAGACAGATCAGTAGCGGCAGCTGTCATCTGCTGAGAGGATGCGTGCGAACGAATTATTTCAACATAAGACCTTAGGCGCAGTATTAGCAGGTCAAGCTGCCCGCTTGCGGTCGCGGCTGTTGTGGCCATATCGGGCGTGTTTGAACCCATGGATTTGATATGGTTGGCAATTACGAAAAGAGTCGCACGAGATTTTATCAGCGACGGAAAAATCTGGTTTGTGATCAATTGAGCTGCAACGATGGCGACATCATCATCCGCAAGCAAATCATAGTCATTGATGGAATTGGTCAGTATTGTAGAAAGCCGCGCCATTACGTCGGTATGAAGGGCAATTATGTCCTCTGCGCGATTGCTCAGGCGGTAACTATTCAGGTTTCGGATAAGATCGCTTATTTCTGCCGCGCTCGCTTTGCTGCCGCGCTGTGGTCGTGCATTCAAAATGCTATCGCTCAGTAACGCAGCTGAGCTTGTCATCTGAGTAGTTGCAGCGGCCAGATCAAGTTCAGTGCCGGTTTTTGAAATCAGGGCAATCTGCGCCCTAAGGTGCGCGCTTACGCCCTGAATCATGTCCTTTACGGGTGGCACGATTGGTAATTGGGCGGCTTCGGTCTCGTAGGTGATGGCGATGTCATGCATCTGGTTGGCTGCCCCGATGAGCAAGGCAAACGTAATAAATCCACTGACAATCATCAAAAATGTCAGCTTTACTTGTATTTGGATGCCTGTGAACATTGGTACTTCCCGAATATTGCGCGTTGCAGTAACAATGAACGCAACAAACAGGACTCAACGATTACTGGCCAATAGATACTTTTACAATAGTATTTGCGAAGTTATTTTTAAATTTATTATTTTTGTTAGGTGCCAACGCTAACCCACCATTCTCTTGGCACGACTGAATGTCTGTTTTATTTGAGTGGAAAGCGAGGATTCCTGATCATATTCTCCTTCGATTTATATTAGGCCTGAATTCCAATAGCTTGAAAGGCATTTAATTGCCGAGCTTTCTGGCGATGCAGGCCTGATGTCAGCTAATTTGCCATTCGATATTGATTTTGGAAAAATATTCACTGGTGGTTCGATCCATAGTTAGCAAAATTTTGATGCGGAACGGCGTTTTTAGCTGCCTGACTTAGGCCCGCCTGGCGAATAATCGCTGAAAATCTCTCTATATTTTTGGCGCTACAAAAATGAAGCGATGATCTGAGACGGCATTTTTAGTAAATGCCCGCTATTATGGCGTGCAAAACGTAGAAATTTTTTAAAATTCCCGGATAGCTAATTTAAAAGGTAAATCCTGGATAATAAGCACAAAGGTAACATTTTGGCTGGCCGCGGGCGTCCGAAAAATTTTGATCCTCTGGTGGCGCTTGAGCAGATTGCCGGGGTGTTCTGGGAAAAGGGCTATGCTGGCGCTTCAGTCGAAGATCTGACTTTGGCTGCCAACATAAAGCGTCCCAGCCTCTATGCATCTTTTGGCGACAAGCGAACCAGTTTCCTTGCAGCACTTGGTCTGCACCGGGGGCGTTTGCAGGCGCGTTTGTCGGAATTTGAAAATGCTCCATATATTCGATCTGCGCTGAGTGATCTGTTTGACCACAGTATTCTGGAATATCTTTCAGGCCAAACCGGGCCCAGGGGAAGCTTCATTCTGACCATCGCCATCGACGCGGCTGAACAATCTGATGTGCGCATTCAGCTTATTGCGATTTTGCACGAGATGGATGCAGCGTTTGTCAGACGATTTTCACGCGCAATCAGTGAAGGTGAACTGGATACGGCAATGGATCCGGTCGATCTGGCTGCAGTCCTTTCGTCAGTCCTTCAAAGTCTGGCGCTGCGCGCGCGTGCTGGTGAAACGGCTGAGAAACTTTCCGAAATGGCATCGCGCGCGGTAACCTTTTTGTTGACATAGACATCAGCGGCCAGGGCCGCCAACCGTTGATCGACAATCGATTTGATGCCCATATCCAGCTACAATACTTTGCGTCGGATCTGAACTTCGTCAGCTAAGGGACTGACATTGGACAAGTCCCCCAGCGCGTTTAATAATACATCGGTCACTGCAGTTCCCGAAGGCACAACGAGTTGACCGGACTTGGTTTTAAAATCAACGGCAATGGTGTCGCCGATTGCTAGTTCCGTCCATTTGACCGAGGTGGAACGTTCCCCGGTCAGGGCATTCACATCACCCGCCCTAATTTTCGAAAGCATCTCATTGCTAAGAAAGCTAACATCGGTTTCGAGTATTGCTTCGTCCAGTTCCGGGATAATCAGCGTCTGATAGGCCTCAACTGGCTTCGGCTTGAAATTGGCTCTCATCGCCCGCAAGACGCGGTCCATGATCGATTTCTGGCTTACCGGTTTTGAGACAAATCCGTGGGCATCCAATGCAACAGCTGCACCGATCAGCGATTCGTCTGTATGCGCCGACATTATGATCACCGGAATTTCGCGCGGCGCTTTGGTCAGTCCGGACCGAATGGCCTTCAGCATTTCAAGGCCATTCATTGGTGCCATACGGATATCGGTTACAATACAATTTACCACCCGGTGGGATGTTCCGGTTCCGTCAAACATATCTGGTCGTTTGGCTTTCAATCGGTCCATTGAACTACCCGTTTCAGCTCCCAGACCGATTATGCCAAGTCCCGCAAAACCATCCGCTGCCTCAATCACTTCAGCGCCCACACCCTTCAGTCCTTGCGCCACCATCGTGCGAAGAAACTTCTGATCGTCGACAACCATTATCCTAAGACCTTTTAGATCGCTGGGCGCGGTCATGTCTAATCCCCTTGAACAGCTTTTCAGGCAGAAAAATTCTTTATGAAACTATCCAATGCAACAAAACCAACGCGAATTCGGTCGGGCAGCGGCTCTATCGATGGCCAATCCGACGCCTTTGCAGCCATCTCCAGCGTCTGAAGCTCCTGCGCCAACGCTTTTGCACCAATAGATGCCGCCGCCCCCTTGATACTGTGGGCCAATTCGCGCAAGGCATGAGCGTCTTTCTGCGCTATCAGCGCATCGATTTCGTCGGGACCGCTGGAAACGCTCTCCCAGAACATATCCAGTGCTTCTTTGATCTGCGCTGAATCTGCTTCACCGATAAGATCCGTCAGAACAGAAAGGTCAACGCTGTAATCTGCCGATGGTACTGAGTCAGGTTTGGCCACAGTTCCAGATTCCACAGGCTTGCCGATACTGTTGCGGCGCAGTTCCGCACCGATTGGAAGCCAGGTTTCAAGCGCGCTTCGGACCTCGGAAAATCGCACCGGCTTTGTCAAATAGGCATCGCCACCTGCTTGCGCAACAGCGATGCCGGTTTCTGGTAACGCATCTGCTGTCAGCATGATTATAGGCAGGCGTCTGTCAGACGATTGTTCACGGGCACGAATAGCGCGGGTCAGTTCCAGGCCATCCATAATGGGCATGTGATAGTCTGTCAGTACCATCCCGATTCCGTCCTCGGTAGACACACGGTCAAGGGCCGCTTTGCCGTCATTGGCAAAAATACAAACATAGCCGGCGCGATCCATAACGCGCTGGATCACGTGCTGATTTGTAAGATTGTCCTCGGCGACCAGCACCACAGCATGATGCGCGCGCGCCTCTGCTTCGTCTGGTTTAAAGAACCGTTCGATAATGTTAGCGCCCATGGACCCCTTGGTCAGGGACGCACGATCAAGTGCCGCCGCAATTGACAACCAGACGCGGCGACGGCGTAAGGGCATCGTAAGGGCATCAAAGGCACCGGATTCCGGAGCAGCTTTAAGTGTCGACGCCAGAGCACGAGGTGCCGCGACGATTGTGCGTGTATTCGCTCGGGCGCGCTTAAAGGTCTGACTGGCCTGAACAGCGCCAGAGTTTTCCCCTGCCAGGAAGATTATTGGCCTGACATCTGCAGAGAATTCGAGTAATTGAGCCATTGCATCTGCTGGCGAAGATTTCCATCCGATATTGCGAATGCCCGCGGTAGTCAGCATTCGTTCAAGCGCATGCGCGCCCTTGGTTGAAAAGCCGACCGCCAAAACAGTGGCATCAGAAATAGGTACGACCGGCAGTGTGGGTTCTAAAGTCACGACGCGGGCAGGCATTTTTGCCCAGAATGTGGACCCGACCCCTTCGGTGGAGCGGACGCCGACCTCACCACCCATCATTTCTGCCAGGCGCTGACATATTGAAAGGCCAAGGCCGGTGCCCCCAAACCGCCGGGATGTTGAACTATCTGCCTGTGCAAACGCCTGAAATAATTTCTGGCGCTGGTTCTCGGTCATGCCGACGCCAGTGTCCTCAACCTCTATCAGCACATGCGGCGCGTTGGTTTGCGTATCGTCAGGCAAGTATCTGGCCCTAACCTGAACGCTGCCGGTTTCGGTAAACTTTATGGCATTGGACAGGAAGTTTAAAACAATCTGGCGCATTCGTGTCGGATCGCCAGTCATCGCGCTGGGCATCATGGCGTCGATATCAACGATCAGTTCGATTGCTTTTTCGTCAGCGCGCACTGCAACCAGCTCGGCCGCCTCTTCAATCGTCTCGGCCAGGTCAAAAGCGATTGATTCCAGTTCGAGCTTGCCCGCTTCGATTTTCGAGAAATCAAGAATATCGTTCAGAATCGTCATCAGCGAATCCGCTGACGATCGAATAACAGAAGACATGGAACGCTGATCGGGTGAAAGATCTGTCTGATCCAGCATTTCCGCCATGGCCATGACACCGTTCATCGGAGTCCGGATTTCGTGGCTCATCATGGCCAGGAAGCTGGATTTTGCCTTATTGGCACTTTCCGCTTCAGAGCGTGCCAGGATTAATGCCTCTTCAGCAAGTTTCTGCGCGGTGATATCCTGATAGGCGCCATACATATAGGCAATTTTGCCGGTATCTTCATCGCGTTCCAGTTTGCCAGCGGCGTGCACCCATACGATCTGGCCATCTAGCGGTCTGCGGTAGGGATAGATTGCATCGTATTTTTCGTACCTGCCTTCGACCGCACCGGCATATTTTTCGTTGGTCTGATCGGCGATTTGCGGGTCGGCCTCGACCAGTCTGGAAAACCATTCATCCTGCAGATGATAGCGGCCATCCGCGTGCAGCGGTTCGCCAAGTATGCGCGCTGCGCGTTCGGACTGGAAGTAGTATTCGGGATCGCTGTAATCCACCTGCCAATAACCACTATCGGTCAGTTCCAAAGCGATGTCTGACAGAAGATTGGCCCGCTTCATCGCCACTTCCATCTTGTGCCGTTCGGTTATGTCGTCAACCGATGCCACCAGGACGCTGCGCTCGCCATCCGATGCTGAAAACATGATGACCTGAACGTCAATAATGGTGCCGTCCTTGCGCAGGTGCTGTGTTTCAAAACTGATTGGCCGGCCCGAATTTGCCAGGTCAGCTCCCGCTGCAGCAAACGCGTCAGGGGTATATTGCAAATCCACAAAGTCCGCACATTTCCCTATAAGTTCGTCGTACGAATATCCAAGATGTTCCAACCCTGCCTTGTTTACGTAGGCAATATTTCCGGTTTCGGGATCCAGCCAGAATTGTGGGCCGGAATTTTCAACAACATAACGATTGAAAGCGACAATGCGTTCAGCCCGTTTGCGATCCGTGATATCGCGGACAGATGCGCAGACGCTGATGCCCCGATCACCGATGGCAGGAAGGCGCGAAAGGCTGATTTCAACCGGTAACGTTTCTCCATTTTTCCGGACGCCAAAAAGATTTTGGCCCTCTGTGCCCATACGCTGGGTTTTGCCGGATTCGTTCAGGAACCACGTGCGCAGGCCCATATGTCGCGACGTAAATTCATCGGGGACCAGCGCTTCAACCGGTTTGCCAATCAGTTCGCCGGTTTCATATCCGAAGGCGTCTTCCAATTGCGCATTGGTCAACTGAATGATCCCGTCTGCATTAACAATCAGCATACCGTCAGGCGCTGATTCAATGATGCCGCGGAACCATGCCTCGGTGGCTTTGATTTCCTTTTGCTGTGCTTCGAGTTCGGTTGCCTGAGATTCCAGTATCAATGCCTGCTGCTGGGTCTCATTGAGTAATTGTGATGTCCGCAACGAACGGTCCAGTATCTGGATGGACGTTGCCAGGATCGGCATCAGTTCGACCAAAAGATTCGCTGATGCAGGGGCCATTTCCTGAAGCAGTGCAATTTCAATGACACCCAGCGTGCGATCCAGATGCTGTATCGGTCTAATCAGGATCATTTTGGGGGTGGCGCTGCCCAGTCCGGATCGAATGGGCAAATAATCCGTAGGCGGATTTGTTAAAATGATATCGCGGGCTTCCACCAGACATTGTCCGACCAGTCCCTCGCCCGGACGAATGGTACTGCTGATATTTTCCGCCTTATCACCGGCATAACTGCCGCGCAGGCGGGCTGTTGCGTTATCGTCTGTGATATAGAGCGCGCCGCGCCCCATTTTTATAATCGGTGCAATGCTTTCCAGAAAACGCCGCGCAAGTTCGTCAAATGACGTCGCGCTTTGCATTTGCCCCGCTATGGTCGCGATCTGGGTCTTTACCCAGCGTTGTGTTTCCATTTCCTGATAGGCACGCCCCAAAACCGCCACTGCCCGCGCCATGGCACCCATTTCGCTTTTGGCAGACTGAAATGGAATCGCGTCCGTGCTGGCACCGCTGGTCAGATCGACTGTGGATTCGCTTAAGCCGGTGAGCGCCCGGACAATGTTGAATTGGCCTACCGCCATCGCTATCGCAAACGACCCAATCACGCTGATGATCAGAAATATCACCGTCTGGTCGAACC
>CAISDR010000612.1 GCA_903884125.1 uncultured bacterium | reverse complement strand
CTTCATTGCGAAAAATTTCCCGTAATGCGCCCAATGCCGCCTGAATTTCGGAAAACCGAAATGCCAGAAACGTGACACAGGTGATACCGCCACCGACAATAGCAAGACCAGGGATATTCAAGTAATAGCGATAATCCCCTTCGCTGCCAAATACATAGCTCAAGAGGCTAACTGCGCCCAGGATACCGACTATTGTCGCCCCGTTTACACCGCGTGGGGCGGCGATCTGCGCGGATTTCTGCGTGGCGGCCATATAAAAATCTCATTATGGGCTAGATGGTTGCATTAGACCCGATCAGCAATTCGCAAGGCATGATCTATGTCAACATCGCATCAAGGGCACAGCATTCCATAAAATTTTGCGTCAATTTTCATTTAATTCAGCAAATAATAAATATTTTAAATGGTGTTTATCAAATTAAACATCTAAAGAATGAAATAATCCAAGGATTTTCTTTTGGTTGAAATAATTCGATCAAACATTGAATTAATTCAATTATTATTCAATACGCGCTACATGATATGAGATGGAAATGTCGACGGTGATGAATTTTTCGGTGAGTCATGAATTAACTGGGCCGGAGGTTATAATTCATTCGAAATTCGGACAATTGGTCGCAATGTTGAGATCTATATTAAGTCATTTTGATAATTGGATAAATGGCCAGGTTTTGCTTTGGGAAATCCGGTTTGAAACGTAGCGATCTTTTGGATAATGTGACTCATGTCGACCTGGGGAAAGAGTTTGATGCGAATCTGACTCAGCCCAGCGACGGCGGTCTGGCATCACCTGGCCCAATGCTTGCGGTAAGCGCAGGTGTAATTGTTAATGACAGTTGGAAGTAATGATTGAGGTTTTCGTATGACCTATCGGACCACACGGCAATTCTATCAGACGGTTTTTCCAGCCAATGCTTCGGCTGACCCCAATTTCCGGACTTCCATGTGGATGTTACCGGGAGAGATGGATGTTACCCTGTCGCTGGAGGGCTGGCATGCCAGCTATCGTCGTGCGGTGGCATTTCAGAATTCAAAACTTGTCTGGATCAGACGCGGCAGTGTCGCAATCGTGCAGCGGGGCAAACTGCTCATGCGCTCCGAAGGTGATGTGTTTCTTATCCGCCGTGGCGAGGCTATTGGCATTCTCCCGGTTAATGACCAGCGCTTTCGCATGGTGACGCTTGATCTGACAGACGCCCTGATTGCTGCCGCCGCCCAATCTCTGGGTAAAGAGCCGGGTGATCTGGAATCTGATCTTTCAGGTATTGGTGGTATTCTGGGCCAGTACGAATTGATGCAACGACTTTCAATCGGATTAATTCGTGCGACCAACGGTGCAGATGTCGCAAACCATATGTCCCGTTTCATCCAGGCGATTTTGAGCCTGCCAGAGGAATCGCTGGACCGCGAGGGCAAGTCCAGCAACTATCACCCGATCACAGAAAGCATTCTGTCCCTGATCGAGACCCAATGCCCACCGCGCATCAATCTTCGTCAGCTGGAACAGAATTTTGGCTATTCGCGTGGTCACATAATAGCAATTTTCAAGAATGATCTTCAGACAACACCACAGCAATTTTTGCTGACCTACAAAGTGGGTGTTGCGGCCGAACGGCTTATCCGGGGCACTTCGCTGCATGATCTGGTATTCCAGTTGAATTTTGCTGATCAGAGTCATCTGACCCGAGCGTTTCAGGCATGCCTTGGCGTATCCCCCATGCGCTTTTCAAATCAGGTGCGGCGGCGTATCGCAGCCTGACCACAACAGGGGTTTTCTCATCGCTCGCCTGGTCGAAGATGGGTAGGTATCGATTGATCCGGAATCATATTTGGAAATTGGTAAGGGATGTTGGGGCTCAGCGGGACAGGATTTCTGGTGGTTTCAAGCCTGTTTCTGGCTGTGACCCATTTTGCCTGGAACGCCCTGATTTATCAGTTCCTGCGCGGGGAAATCAGAAAACTGGAAACAGCGCGCGAGGCTACACATACCCAACGTATGCGCCAGATGGAAATTGAACAGCGCCTGACGTCGGCAAGTGCAAAGCTGGACTCAATCAGCCACGATATTTATCAGCAACAGCGCAAGCTGGATGAGGCGATGGATGGCAGGCTCAGATTTGAGATTCTTGTCGGACGCCCGGGTATCAATTTGAACCTGTTCCTGGCCACGATTGCTGCGCAGAACAAAAAAAGCCAAGGCCGCGACCATATTGTCTGGAATAATCCGGTCGAACTGATGATATGGGCATCGGGTGCTGAGCGGGCGCGATTGATGATTGCTGACTATTTCCCGCGCAGCCATGGTTTTGTGACAACGTTTAATGGGCCAGCCGCCGAAGCCATGGACCACCATTTGGCTGAAAAGGCCGTTGGCACTGATGCTGTTGTGCCAGAGGCCAATACCACCGATGAACTTCAGCTGGACTTAAACGCACAGCCTTTGCCAATGGTTACAGCATGACCGGCATCGCAATCGATGGCGAGTTTATCTTCGATATATTCTGCACGCTCTGGCTGATATTCGGGGGCAGCGCGCTGGTGTTTCGCATTGCCGATGGGCTCCAGCGCGTTGAACTGGTTCGCGATGCGCAAAAAACCGAAGAAGAAGTGGCACGATTGGCCGAAGATCAAAATCAGGGTCGACAGATGGTGCTGGAAGACCTTGATTCAGCGGTCGAGGAACGTCAGCTGGAGTTCGGAAAAATCGAGCGGGAATTGGCTGGTCTGGACGAAATTTCCAGTCCGATTATTCGAATAGTTGGCCGCGAGTTACCAAAGCCTTCCGAACATCTCTGGCTGACGACTTATGTCGATCCAAATCGTCCGACACTGGGCCGGCGTTATATCGGCGCGTGGGCCCAGGATCCCGCCTATGCCCGGGCTAAAGTGTTAGTGGGGCTGGGCGAGCGCGAAGATCCGCCCACCGGGGATTACATGACCCTTCCCCAGCTTAAGAAATCCATGTTCGAGCCTTCGGAAAACCAGTTTGTAGCCACCTTTGAATAGGGACTTGCGCGGCCATCACAGCGCTGTAATGTCCCGGCTCGCATCCTCTGGATTGGAAATACAGGTTAATGGATCAGCCCCTATTAGTGACCGGCGCTACAGGTTTTGTGGGTGCCGCCATCGCCCGCAAGCTGCTCGGCGCTGGAAAGTCAGTGCGGGTCATCGCCCGGCCGAGCGCCGACATGCGCAATCTGCAGGGACTCGATATCGAGACCATTGCCGCCGATCTATGCGACCATGCATCCTTGCGCCGGGCGGTGAAAGGAACATCGGGTCTGTTTCATGCAGCAGCCGACTATCGCCTGTGGGTGCGCAATCCCCAGGCCATGATGGCTACAAATGTTGAAGGCACCCGTGCCCTGATGCTGGCTGCCCTGGATGAGGGCATCGGTCGTATTGTCTACACATCATCCGTTGCAACCCTTGCCCTGCCCGCTGGTGGCGGGGTCGCGGATGAAACCATGCAGCAGTCCGCCGAACAGGCGATTGGAGCCTATAAACAGTCAAAGATATTGGCCGAGCGGGTTGTGGAAGATCTGGTGGCGACAAAAGGTCTGCCCGCCGTCATTGTAAGTCCATCCACGCCGATTGGCCCGCGCGATATCAAACCTACGCCGACGGGCCGGATTATTGTCGAGGCGGCCAGTGGGCGCATGCCCGGTTATGTTGATACAGGACTTAATCTGGTTCACGTGGACGACGTGGCAACCGGTCATCTGCTGGCCTTCGACAAGGGGCGGGTCGGCCAGAACTATATTCTTGGCGGACAGGACATGAGCCTTGCCGATATGCTGCGCCAGATCGCAGCAATCATGGGGACAAGGCCGCCATTTCTTTCGATTCCGCGCCGTGCGGTCTATCCGCTCGCACTGGGTGCCGAAATCTGGGCGCATATTTCCGGCAGGGAACCCTTTGTCACCATTGATGGCCTTCGCATGGCGGCCAAGAAAATGTATTTCTCAAGTGCCAAGGCGCAGGCTGAACTGGGGTATCAGTTCCAGCCGGTGGAACAGGCGCTTCGTGACGCCATCGACTGGTTCCGCATCCAGGGATATCTGGGATGAGCGATTATGTATTTATCATTTCGCTGCTCCCTTTGGGCATATGGCTGAAACTGGTTTTAGGTCAGGGCGGTTTCTGGCGCGAACGACCGGATGACCGTCAGGGGGTCTGGGCACCCGAACGCGTTTGGCCATCGGTGGTGGCGGTCGTGCCGGCACGCAACGAAGCGGATGTCATTGCGACTTCGATTGGCAGCCTTCTGGCACAAACCTATCCGGGGCCATTTGAAATTATTCTGGTTGATGACCAGAGTACCGATGGCACGGCCGAGATTGCCCGCGGCCTTGTTAAGCCGCCGGATAACAGGCTGCACATCATCGGCGGTTCACCACTTCCGGCGGGCTGGGTCGGCAAAATGTGGGCCGTGGCCCAGGGCGTTGGCGCGGCGCGCCATCGTCACCCTGATGGAACCTATTTATGGCTGACGGATGCCGATATTGGCCACGAACCGGATAACCTGCTCATGCTGGTGACGCGTGCTGAAAACGGCAATCTTGATCTGGTGACCCAGATGGTGCGTCTGGATACATCGAGCCTTGGCGAAAAATTCCTGATCCCCGCATTCGTTTATTTCTTTGCCATGCTCTATCCCTTTACATGGGTGAACACGCGCCAGCATAAAATGGCCGCTGCTGCTGGTGGCTCCATGCTGGTACGCCAGGACGCGTTGATACGATCCGGTGGGATCGAAGGTATTCGTCAGGAACTGATTGATGATTGTGCGCTGGCCCGGCAGATAAAAAGTCTTTCCGCACCCTCAGGCGGTATTCACTTGAGCCTGACCGACAAGGCCAGAAGTCTCAGGTCCTACGGTGGCTTTTTTGGCGTGGGTCGCATGGTTGCGCGCTCGGCCTATACCCAGTTGAGCTATCAGCCGCTTGCACTTGTTGGAACGGTTCTGGGGCTTGCCATAACATTTATGCTGCCGCTGGTGCTGGTGCTGGCTGGCGGTCCCGCGGCGGTGCCAGCTTTGATTACCTATGGCCTTATGGTCTTATCCTTTGGCCCCATTCTGGAAGTCTATCGCCTGTCGCCTTTATATGCGCTGACGCTGCCCCTTGTCGCGATTGCTTACATGGGGTTCACCCTGAAGTCGGCGCTGGATCATTGGCGTGGCCGTGGCGGTCGGTGGAAGGGCCGGGTGCAGGCAAGCGCCAACAATATAGATGAAAGCAGTCTATGAGCACTGGTGTCGACACCGCTTCGGGAAAAAGTCAGGCGACAGAAAATTTCCCTGTTGCCTCCTGGCTCATCACGCCTGCGTTCCGACCCGCCATTCATGCATTCTATCGCTTTGCGCGCACGGCTGATGATATCGCCGATCACCCGCAGATGGAGGCACAGGAAAAGCTTGAGCGGTTGGACCATCTGGTGCAGGCCCTGTCAGGCACGTCATCCGAACCAATTTGCGATGACCTGATACGCGAAGCAGGCCAGCTGGGTGTTTCATTGGTTCATGCGCTGGACCTGCTGGACGCCTTTCGGCTGGATGTCACCAAAAGGCGTTATGTGGATTGGGACGATCTGATCGCCTATTGCGCCAAATCAGCGATGCCGGTTGGGCGCTATGTGCTGGATGTTCATGGCGAAGATCGCGCGACATGGGGCCCCTCGGACAGTCTGTGCGCAGCATTGCAGGTAATCAATCACCTGCAGGATTG
>CAISDR010000611.1 GCA_903884125.1 uncultured bacterium | reverse complement strand
GGCACCTTTGGTTTTGCGAATGCCGTCAACCGGTGCTGCCATGGCCAAAGGGCTCCGACTAGGGTTTGTCCACCAGACGCAATAGCAGGCTGGATGTATCGAAACGCTGCCCGCCCATGGCCTGGACATCACCATAGAATTGATCAACGAGCGCTGTCAGCGGCAGATGCGCCCCGTTGCGACGTGATTCATCCAGCACGATGCCCAGATCCTTGCGCATCCAGTCCACAGCAAAGCCAAAATCAAAGCGCCGCTCAATCATCGAGGCATAACGGTTTTCCATCTGCCAGGACTGGGCGGCCCCTTTGGAAATAACCTCGACGACCGCTTTGGGATCAAGGCCCGCGCGCTCCGCAAAGGCGATGCCTTCGGCCAGCCCCTGCACGATACCCGCAATACAGATCTGATTGACCATTTTGGTCAATTGCCCGGCACCCACCGGCCCCATCAGCCGGGCCTGTTTCGCATAGGAAAGAATGACCGGTTCAATCCGGGCGTAATCTGGCTCTGCGCCACCAACCATTATCGTCAACTGGCCTTTTTCAGCCCCGGCCTGTCCACCACTGACCGGTGCATCGAGAAAGCCCAGTCCCAGTTCCTGCGCCACCTGCGCCATCTCGCGGGAAACCGTTGCCGAGGTGGTTGTGTGATCGACGACCAATGTGCCCCTGGCCATGGTGGAGAGGGCGCCATCAGGACCAGTCAGCACGGTCCGCACATCCGCGTCCGCACCGACACACATCAGGACCACGGATGCACCCTTTGCCGCCAGCGCAGGCGTAGCTGCATACTGCCCGCCATGCTGTGCGACAAATGCCTGTGCTTTGGCCTGAGAGCGGTTATAGACCACGACCTCAAACCCTTTGGCGGCCAGATGGCCCGCCATCGGATAGCCCATGACCCCAAGCCCAAGAAAGGCAACTTTCTGCGTCATTGTTCAATTCCCAGCCTTGAATACGGATGGCCAGCATAGAACAGCAATGACATCGGCCTGCCAAGGCGATTATGCTGTCCGTGCAACAGAATTATATATGACATTTTCAGGACCCAACCATGACTGTCGCCATCCCCCTGGCGGATATTCGCGCCGCGGCCGACCTGTTAAAGGGTTTCATTGTTGAAACGCCGTGCCTGCATTCGCGTACCCTTTCCCAGATCACGGGCGCGGAAGTTTTCGTCAAATTCGAAAATCTGCAATTCACGGCCTCGTTCAAGGAACGTGGCGCGCTTTATACTTTGCGCAATCTAAGCCCCGAGGAAGCTTGGCGCGGAGTCATCGCCATGTCGGCGGGCAATCACGCGCAGGGTGTCGCCTATCACGCGGGACGTCTGGGGATACCGGCGACCATTGTCATGCCTGCCAATACGCCTTTTACAAAGGTATCCCACACCCGGAATTTCGGGGCCAATGTGGTGTTACATGGCGAGACACTCGCGGAATCCGAAATCTTTGCGCGGGCAAAAGTTCTCTCGGATAATCTGGTATTGGTGCATCCCTATGATGACCGGCGGATCATCACCGGACAGGGAACGATAGGTCTGGAGATGTTATCCGCCCATCCCGATCTGGACATGATCGTCGTGCCAATTGGCGGTGGCGGGCTGATATCGGGCATTGCTTCGGCGGCCAAAGCAATCAGACCGTCTGTCAGCGTTGTGGGCGTGGAATGTGCAGCCTATCCGTCCATGTCCGAAGCACTGGCCGGACGACATGTGATACCCGGCGGCCAGACGATTGCTGAAGGTATCGCTGTCAAAAATGTTGGTACCCTGACATTGCCGATTGTGCGCGAACTGGTCGATGACATCGTGATCGCGAGTGAGGAAGAACTGGAGCGCGCCATTGCGCTGTTCCTGATGGTTGAAAAAACCGTGTCAGAAGGTGCAGGCGCTGCAGGGCTTGCGGCACTTCTGGCCCAGCCCGAAAAATTTGCCGGAAAAAAAGTCGGTTTGGTCTTATGCGGTGGCAATATCGATCCGCGACTGTTATCTCAGGTGATCAATCGTGAACTGGTCCGCGAAGGGCGGTTGACCGGTCTGCGGATACGCATTTTCGACCGACCGGGCGCGCTGGCTGAAATCACCCGTATCGTCGGTGAAGCGGGCGGCAATATCATCGATGTGATCCATCAACGCCTGTTCATGGATGTACCGGCCAAAGGTGCTGATGTTGATCTGTTGATTGAAACCCGTGATGCGGGACATGTGGATGAAATCAGGGCGAAACTTCAGGCGCTGGGCTATACGCCGCGGGTGCTTTCGTCATCAAGCGAATAGAATTCAGATTACGCGGTTCAGCAATTCCTGACCAGCGATTGCACGGGCGATATTTTCTTCGACCAGTGCACCCATGTCGCGGAAAACACGCCGGGTAAAACCAGCATGGTGGGCCATCATCACCACATTATCCAGCGCGCGCAATTCCGCAGGCACATGCGGTTCATCCGCAAAAACATCCAGCCCCGCACCCAGAATTTCGCCAGCTTTCAGACTTTCAATCAAAGCGGGTTCATCTACCACGCCACCGCGGGCGATATTCACCAGAATACCTTTCGGCCCCAGCGCGCGCAGCACATCACGGGTTATGCAGTTGCGCGTTTCATCGGTCAGCGGACAGGCAATGATCAGATGATCAACCGAGCGGGCCAGCGCCATCACATCGGGTTCATAACTGTAATCAACATCCGGCCGCTGCTTGCGGTTATGATAGCTGACCGGCATGTCGAAACCTGATGCGCGTCTGGCGATCTGCATGCCAATCGCTCCCAGACCCAATATGCCGAGCTTGCTGCCATACAGACCGTCGCGAAGGCCGCCACCACGATTTTCTTTGGTCCAATGCCCTGCGCGAACAAACCGGTCGACCAGTGGAATATTCCGGGCGACCGCCAGCAACAGGCCGAAGGCCATGTCCGCCACATCACCGGCATTGGCCCCGGAACAGGTCGTCACCGGCAAGCCGCGCTTCTTGCACAGGTCCAGGTCAAGCCCGTCATAGCCTGCGGAAAAAAGCACGATTGCTTTGAGTTTTGGCATCGCGTCCAGAATTTCAGCCCCAATCGGCAGCGCGCCGAATGAAACCACCACGGAAATCTGCGGACCGCATTCAGTCAGAAAGGTTTCAAAATTTGCAATCGCTGAACGCCGGTGAATCACATATTTCGCCTGAAGCGCTGCTTCCAGCGGCGGAAGGTCAAAGTTCAACAGGATATGCGGCTTCATCGGTTATATCCTGTCAGGTGATCGCACGGTATCTGCCGCGATAATAAACCAGGGGCATCGAGTCATCCGGCCCATCGCCGATATTCAGCACTTCGCCGACGATTATCACATGGTCTCCCCCGTCATGACGGGCATGAACCCGACAGTCGAGCCAGCCATTGCACTGGGCAAGGATCGGGGCTCCACCAATACCGGTGTGATGATCGATCCCGTCCAGATTGTGATTGTCCTTGCGCGAAAACCGTATGGACAGATCCTGCTGGGCATCGCTCAGGAAATGCAGGCCAAAGCCATCCGCTTGTGAAAACAGGTCAAAGCATTCCGATGTCCGGTCGATACTCCATAACACCAGCGCCGGGTCCAGTGACACCGAGGCAAATGAATTGATGGTCAGGGCAATCGGCGTTTCACCGGTCGGGGCCACTGTCACCAGTGCAACGCCGGTGGCAAACCGCCCCAAGACGTTGCGGAATTCACGACGGTCAAAACTGCGTTCAGCCAGTGCCATGTATCGTCCTTAAACCCCTACGCCATCTGGGGATTTACCCCATGCCGCCGCCTGCGGCCCGACCTGTGGCTATGTTTGATAAAGACTGTTCCCGCGATCAGCAATGCCCAAAGGCGAAACCGGGATGATTTCTTAACCATTTTAGGCTAGAGGTGATCATTGGGCCACTTATGGCCCGATTCTGGAACCCTGTTACCGGCCTTAGCCTGTTTGGGGTCTGTGGGAGTTTGTTGATGGCGACCAATGATCCGGTCATCGTCAAAAAGATAAAGAAATATGCGGCGGGCCACCATGGTGGCGCGTGGAAGATCGCCTATGCCGACTTCGTGACCGCCATGAT
>CAISDR010000610.1 GCA_903884125.1 uncultured bacterium | reverse complement strand
GACCGATCAATTGATTCATTGGGCTGTTGATCAGAACCTTGCCAGCATTTGGCCCGATCTGTCCCGACAGGTGATCTGCCGGTATCATTCCCTTTGGCAAGGCGCGGCGCAGTCCCGACATTGCCTCGACCGGTGTGCCAGCCATCCATTCCCGGGCCAGCTTTTCAATTTCCGCCTGTTGTTCCGGCTGAGCTCTAATGAAATACAGGTCGCAATCAATTTCAGTTGCTGTTGCAAAATAATCTTTGTTCGCGATGAAATATTCATGAAGCTGTTCTTCGCTTACCGTCTCGGATTCCGCGATTGATATGACCCGACGCATGGCAGCGTTGATCACCCGTTTGCGCAGGTCGGGATCAGCACGGACAAGTCCATCAGCAATGCCCGCCTGGAACAGTAACTCTTCGTCAATCAGCACATCCAGGGCATGGGCCCGATCCCCCGCGGTCAGACCGTTACGCTTGTCCTGTGCCAGCCCGTTCAGGATCAGATCATAGATATCGACCCCGATTGGAATCCCGTTTACCTGTGCTGCAATTCCCTGCGACTGGCGTACAGGCCTATCGCTATCCGACCAGAACGCCCAGCCAGCAATGCCCAGGCCAAGTACCAGCCCCGCGCCATAGGCAATAACCGCGACCATTCGCGGCGATGAATCGGACCGGACGTTCTTCAACTTGGCACGCAGCGCTAGGAGCTGGGATATTCCATCACAACGGCCGCATCCTTCAGGCTGTAATAAAGTGCCCCATTGCAATCACGCGACAGGGTCAATGTCCCGTCAACCACCAATTGACCACGGGCAGAGGCGATGGACTTGGTAAGGTGGATGTCAGCAAACATAGCCGATGCCACCGTCGTGCAGATTGCACAGGTGCATCCGGGGATATGGGCGCCAATCAGAATATCATGACCCCGTGCCGACACCTCACCAACGACAAACCCTGTCAGTCGAATTTTCCTGCCCGCCAGCTTTTCAACCTGTTCTGGAAAGATGGCCGTCCATTTGCCATCAACCTGACGGTCAACCGCGCGTGACAACAATGTCCAGTCAACCGGTTGTGCAGTCGAAGGCGGTCCGGCGAAAGCGGGCAGGCCAAATCCAGTCAGGGCAAGAGTAACAAAACCAAAAGATAGTCGCTTGTTCATGGTGATGACCTTTTTGTTACTGGGCCCTGGGATACAGATATATTGGCGATGACCAGGCTTTCTCCTCGGACATGGCCAGACAACTGTCCGCCTGCTCGGTACGATAATCGCCGTAGCAGGGATTGACCTTTATGCAATTGCCCTTGTCGTCTTTTTCACACCGCAGATTGGCGGCATTGACTACCATGCGCGGTTCTTCGATCGCGCGGGCGTAATAGGTCGCTGGCCGTCCTGATGCCGGATATTCCGGATCGTCAAATTCAGCTGTACAGCCCGCCTGGTCAAGTTTGCAGTCAAACCTTTTCCATGGGTCCTGTATCAGCTTTTGCATGTCTTCGCCCGGGCTGGTCTGCGGCCTGATGCGGATGATTTCAATGCGGGTTATCATCTTGCGTTCATCGCTGGGGTTGTAACATTCCCCTCGGCACAGCTTTTCCAGCCGGTCTTTCGACACAGCCTTCAAACTATCTTCGGGACAGCCGGGCTTTTGTCTGAATGCGCCGATGGCCTGTACCGAAAAGCGCGGGATTGCGGTCATCGTCTCCGTTGCGCCCATGTGCCGTTCGCCGTTGGGTCCATTTACCAGATCAAACCACAATTGAATTCTGTCGCCTGAGGTGCCGTACACTTCCTTGCGCTGCAAACCATCCCAGATGGCGTTGCGATCACGCCCATTGGCATGAACCGCAACCAGACCGCCGGTCGACATGAATGATGCGACCCTTTCTGTATTGGCCAGTGAAAATCCGCCAAAGGCAGAACGATCAAACGCCTGCGCTCTTGGGTCGGTCTTCTGTTTGCCGAAAGCACCCGACATCACATCGCGCACATTGATGTTTATTGCGCCATTCGCGCCATCAGTGATCTCGTCGCGGCTATATTGCTTGTAACCCGTACCGGGGCGCGCCTGATGATTGTCACTTGATGCGATAAAGCCAAATTCAAAATGTTTTGGTTTGGCCGGATCATCGAAATTTGTCAGCGCCAGGGCATATTGGCTCGACGTCATCGGGCGATAGCCATAGGCTGCCCTGAAACAATCACGGCATTGACCGGCATCCAGCCAGTCCTCGGCGGTCTGTGCAGGCACAGTCCTGAATCCTGCTACGCCGAATTTGATGTAGATGTCACGTGCTTCTACCGCGCGGCTTTCACAGGTGTCGGCGCTCTCGCCAGCCTTCTGGCAGCGTCCGCGTATAATTTCGCCGGCCTGCCAGCACTCCGGCAGATAGTCCGGACGTGGCGGTGGGCAGATCGCCTTGCTGTCCTTGTCAAACACAACCGGTCGCCAGTCTCGGTATTCCTCGGAATTGCCATGACCGGAAAAAACTTCGACCAGGAACTGATATTTCGGGTCGTTCTGATCGGCCTTGAGCTGTTTGTCCCACGAGGCATCTGCCGGCGTATAAAGTCCCCAGCTGTTGCCATGAGGAATGACCATACTGGGAAAGCCCCAATCATCCAGTCGCGAGAACAGGTCCCTTGGTGTCATTGCCGCTTCAAAGCAATCTTTCGGCATGTCCCGTTCGCGAAGGCCAGCTGGGCAGTCAGCAACACCCGCCCTCTCGCGCAGAAATCTGGCCATGTCAAAATAACGTTGGCGCTCGCCCGGGGCGATAAAGGCCAGATTGGACATATCGACCACACTTGTGGCTTTGCTTCCACCACCCAGATTTCCCATGGATGCGATGGGGCGGGTTGGAACCTGATCGATATCGCGAAGGATCACATTTTTGTGGCCGTAATGTTCGGCGGCCGAAAAGGCGATATTGGTCCATTCCCACCCTAAAAAAACAACCATATCAGGATTGGCCGGGTCGCCAGCCATGGCATTAGCCTGACGAACCGTCTCAATGGTCTCATTCCATCGCTGGGGTGTCAGCCCTTCGGCGTGATCTGTAATGGACCAGAAGTCCAGCGCTGAACAATAACGCGCAAAATCCACAGCATCGGCAGGTGGGTGTGAGCCCTTGCCCTGCAGCATGGGCAGACTTGTAAAAAAAGCATCAGTAGAAAAAGTGGTGTGCACATGAAGGTCGCCAAATAGAATCTGTCGACGATCCGACATTGCTGGGGTTTGGTGTGGTGTGCTTCCAGCGATCCTACCGGGACCTTCATAGCGGCCCCACCAACCCAATCCTGCCCCGAAATAAATGATTCCCAACACCAACGCCAGTCCGGCAATGCCCAGCGCCACCCGCAGCCATATGCTTTTCATCACCACAATCCCCACATAACACTTATCTGGCAAGGTCAGACCATGCGCGTTTAAGTGCTAGATTAGGCATCCGCAAAAAATTTGCAATCTCGATGCCATTTTCTTTGCTCCTGTTACATTTGACCCTTGCAGCCCATCGGACGGCATAGTTAAGTCGGACCTATACAAATGATAATTCGGGAGCGGGCAGATGACACACAGGGACGAGACAGCGAAGCTGGTGGCCGAAGATGACCGCCGCGATTTTGAATTTGCCGATCGCGGGTTTATTGCCACCCGAAAGGACTCTCTAATTCTGCGCGCTGACGGGCGGGTCGCCTATGACCTGTCCTCCTATGGGTTCTTGAACGCACCGGCCCCCGACTGTGCCGATCCCAGTTTATGGCGTCAGGCCCAGATATTGACCAAGCACGGTCTTTTCAAAGTGGATGAACGTATCTATCAGGTGCGCGGTTTTGATGTATCAACCGTCTCATTCATTGACGCAGGTGCGGGCTGGATTGTGGTCGATCCACTGACCACGATAGAAGTGGCGCGTGCGGCGCTGGAACTGCTGGGCGAACATGTGGCGGTCAAGCCTGTTCTGGCAGTGATATATTCCCATAGCCATGCCGACCATTATGGTGGCGTTGGTGGTGTCATCAATGCCTCTGATGCGGCCAGCGGCAAGGTCAAGGTGATAGCGCCCGAAGGCTTTCTGGAACATGCTGTATCTGAAAATATCATAGCGGGCCCTGCCATGATGCGCCGCGCGCGGTTCCAGTTTGGCACAACCCTGCCCCGTGGTGCACAGGGCGAGATGACATCCGGACTCGGGCCATGTCCGTCGGCAGGCACCCTGTCGCTGATTGCGCCAACCGACCTGATCACACATACGGGTCAGGAAATGACCGTTGGTGATGTGACCATGGTGTTCCAGCTGACACCGGGGACAGAAGCGCCAGCGGAAATGAATTTTTTTCTGCCGCAATTCAAAGCCGTGTTTATGGCGGAAAATGCCAATCTGACCATGCATAATCTGTTACCGGCGCGTGGTGCGCTGGTGCGAGATTCTAAAGCGTGGGCTGACTATCTGACGGAATCAATCCGGCTGTTTGGCGACAAAAGTGAAATCATGTTCGCCGCCCATGGCATACCGCGATTTGGCAGCCATGAAATTGTGGCCTTTCTGACCAGTCATCGCAATGCCTATAAATTCCTGCATGATCAGACTGTTCGTCTGATGAATTCCGGGCAGACGCCAGCGGAAATTGCCGAGGTGCTGCGCCTGCCGGAAATCCTGTCTAAACAATGGTTCAATCGCGGCTATTACGGCACGATGAGTCATAATTCCAAGGCGATCTATCAGCGCTATCTGGGCTGGTATGATGCCAACCCTGCCAACCTTAATCCGCTGCCGCCGGAACCTGCGGCAATCAAATATGTGGCCGCTATGGGTGGATTGGACAAGGTCATGGCGCTGTCCCGTCAAAGCAAGGCCGAAGGTGATCTGCGCTGGGCTGCCACCTTGCTCAATTATGCGGTATTTGCGCATCCGGAAAATGTGGATGCACGGGAATTGCTGGCCCAGGTTTATACCGCCCTTGGCTTTGAAAGCGAGGCTGGGACTTGGCGCAATATCTATCTGACCGGTGCCCAGGAATTGCGCCATGGTCCAACAAAGCTGCCACCGGCGGGTTTCAGTCCTGATGTGCTGGCTGCGACCACCACATCCATGGTGCTGGATTTTGCGGCGGTGCGGGTGAATGCCGACAAGGCCGCAGCAAAGCCGTTCAAGATCAATCTGAACCTTAGAGACCGCGACGAACACATTCTGATCACGGTTGAGAATGGTGTTCTGATTCATGAGCTGGGCGTTGTCGATCCTAATGCTGGCGCAACGATCAAGCTGACACGGCCCGATCTACTGATGTCACTTTTCGGTGGTGTGCCGATTGCGGCGCGGGTTGAATCCGGTGATGTGATGATCGAAGGCGATGCGGCACTTTATCAGGCATTTATTAACCTGATCGAACCGCTTGCTGCCAATTTCCCCATCGTAACGCCATGATGGAAGTCGACAGTCGGTTTGCATGCCCCCTGCAATGGCGTTGAACAGCACACACACATCGCCGCCTACCCTGGCGCAGGCAGCCCTTGTGGGTGTGGTGTTTTTGTTTTTCCTGTCTGCCTATCCGCAATACCGGACAGTATTGATTTTTGTGGCCGGGTTGGGTTTGGGGCACATGCTGTGGCTGTTGCACCAACCCGAACAGTTCTGGCCGCGTTTGCGCGCCAACTGGCCATTGCTGGCTTTTGTGGCCGCAGCGGCGGCGATCAGCCCGTTGGCGCTAAATCCCAATTACGCCTGGATCAGGTCGGTCAAACTACTCGCGGAAATATTGGGTGGAATTGGCTTCATTGGGCTTTTGTCCAGACAAACAAATATCATGCAGGCGCGCCTGACTTTCGCGGCCGTCTTTGGTTCCATGCTTGGGTTGTCCCTTATTCTTGGTGATGCGCTGACGGTTGGTGGTGTGTTCAACTGGTTCAAAGGGGTACGCCCTGAACTTGTCGTAATGAACTCAAATAGCGCACCACTTGGCTTTGCTGTCATCCTGCTACCAGCGTTACTGGTGCGGCTTTTGGAAATGCGCGAACGTGCGCTGGCACTGGCATTCACCATCCTGGCGCTAACAGCAATATTCGTGCTCTGGCAATGGGCGGCAAAGATTGCTGTCATGATGGCGTTTGGTGGCTTGGTCGCGGGCTATTTCTGGCGGCGGTTCTGGATCATCCCACTTGGCTCCATTGCACTGGCACTTGTTCTTGCATGGCCATTGGCGCTCATGATTGATCCCACATCCCCGGATATTTGCCGGCTATGGTCCAAACCATCATCGGTTCATCGTCTGTTGATCTGGCGTGGGGCGGCCGAGAAAATTTCTCAACGGCCGCTCTTGGGCTGGGGGCTGGAAAATGCCCGCTTTTTTCCCGATGCCGAAGAGCGGATCGTTTTAAGCCAATGCACGCCGATTGTCGGACCCGACGATCCATTCATGCAGGCCGGGTTTCAGCGCATGCCGATCTATCCGCATAATGTCTTTCTGGAAATATGGCTTAATCTTGGTGCCTTGGGCGCAATGCTGGCCGGTATTATTCTGACATCCGTGGCTCAGTATCTGCGGCGAGCGGATGAAAATATTCAGGTCGCGGCGGGGGCAACCCTGTCAGCCGTCCTGATATACTTTGCCCTGGGCTACAGCCTGTGGCAGGGCTGGTGGCTGTCGACCCTCTTTGCGGCCACGGCCTTTATGGTTTCAAGCCGCAGGCGAGATGCCTGAGTGGGGAACGATCCTGATGGACTTCGGGCGCAAAGTCGGGATTTAATCAGCCTGCCTGATAGCTCAACAGCATAACAGAAATTTGCCCATGCCCGACAAGCCGATCCCGGTGCAGGAATATGCACAGCTGACAAGCCAGCTAATAAATCTGAATATACCAGCGGAATATTCTGCTGGGGTTATTGGTAACCTTGAGCGGCTGTTTGAGCTGACCGCACCCTTGCAGGCGTTTGAGCTGGATTCGGATGAGGAAATCGCGCAGGTATTTTCGCCGTGAGTTATCCCACGGCGAAGGTCATCGCTGACCAGGTGCGTGCTGGAAAACGCTCTGCGGTATCGGTCGCACAAACTGCGATCAGGCGTATTGAAAAATTTGATGGTGCCATCAACGCTTTTACCGATCATACGTTCAATCGTGCGCTTTTGACGGCGGCTGACATTGATCGTCAGGTTGCACAGGGCATTGATCCCGGGCCAATGGCCGGTGTCCCATTTGCGGTCAAAAATCTTTTTGATATTGAAGGGTTGGTCACCCGTGCCGGATCAAAAATTCGACGCACGGCCAATCCCCCTACACGCGACAGCGCGCAGGTGGCATCCTGGGTCAATGCGGGCGGCGTGTTGATGGGCGCGCTGAATATGGATGAATTCGCCTATGGCTTCACGACCGAAAACGCCCATGACGGTGCCACGCATAATCCTCATGATCTGACCCGGATGTCGGGTGGATCATCCGGCGGGTCGGCTGCGGCGGTTGCAGCCGGTCTGGTGCCTATCGCAGCTGGATCAGATACGAATGGATCAATACGCGTTCCGGCAGCATTTTGCGGCGTGTTTGGTCTCAAGCCCACCTATGGTCGCCTGTCGCGGCGTGGGGCGTTTCCGTTTGTCCATAGCTTTGATCATGTAGGGCCTTTTGCCCGCACCGTGGGGGATCTGGCGCTGGCCTATAATGCGGCCCAGGGCGATGATGCGGATGACCCCGTACAGGCGCGCAGGTCAAAAGCTGAAATCAGTCTGGATGAGAATTCGCCGCCGCCGGATTTTCGGATCGGGGTTCTGGGCGACTGGTTTCAAAACA
Source organism: uncultured bacterium (assembly GCA_903884125.1). Lineage (GTDB taxonomy): Bacteria > Pseudomonadota > Alphaproteobacteria > CAISDR01 > CAISDR01 > CAISDR01. Next base: position 45 of record CAISDR010000610.1, on the reverse strand, counting down.
ACGCATGGCCCGAGGCGTTGGATGCCGTTGAACAGGTAGCAAAAG
>CAISDR010000609.1 GCA_903884125.1 uncultured bacterium | reverse complement strand
CCACCCGCCCGCCATTGGGTAATCAGGCCATCAGGGCCGCGGTGGGATTCGCGCGCCAGCGCCAGACGCAGCCGGGTCGGTATCTGTTCGCTGTCCCGGAAATAGGAATCGGCGCATTCGGCCAGATTGGCCCCATCCAGACCCACGATACCCTGATAGGGTTCCATTCCGCCGCCCTGATCAATGGTCAGGGCCAGATACCCCTCGCCCATCAATTGCTGAAAATCAACCGTTCGTGGCGCTGAAAGAACCGCTGTCAGCTTTTCCTGATCCAATGCCACATAGCCACGCAGCGCGCCGGGTGCGCGATAATCAGCAACCAGTGTTTTTATCGGCCCGTCGGATTTGGTCTGCAGCGTGAAGATGCCATCAAATTTCAGGGCAGAGCCGACCAGCGCCACCAGTGCCAAAGCTTCGCCAAGAATGCGGGCAACCGGTTCGGGATAATCATGCCGCGACAATACCTGATCAACCAGTGGCCCCAACCGGACCAGACGGCCACGCAGATCGTGCCCTTCGATAGCAAAGGGCATGACCAGATCATCAGGGGTTCCTGTCAAAATTTCGGTCAACCCAGACACCAGGCCAATATGCCCTTTTGCGCATGCAGGCGATTTTCTGCTTCGTCCCAAACGACCGATTGCGGACCATCAATCACACCGGCGGTTACTTCCTGTCCGCGTTTGACCGGCAGGCAATGCATGAATAACGCATCGCGATGGGCAAGGCCCATCAGCCGTTCATTGACCTGATAGGGGGCAAGAAGATTATGACGATGTTCGGTCGGATCATGATGCATGGACACCCATGTATCAGTAACCACACAATCCGCACCGCGCGCTGCGGCTTCAGGGTCAGTGGTCAGAGTGATTTTGGCACCATCGGCAATCGCCTGACGCACACTGGCTTCATCTGCGGTCAGTTCGCCGGGACTGGCGATGCGCAGTTCGAAATCAAAACGCGCAGCGGCATCAATCCATGATTTCGCGACATTGTTGCCATCACCGATCCAGGCGATCACCCGATCCTTGATCGGGCCACGGTGTTCTTCAAAGGTCATCACATCGGCCATGACCTGACAGGGATGTGAAAAATCCGACAGGGCATTGATCACCGGCACGCTGGCATTATCAGCCAGTTCGGTCAGGATTGCATGACTGCCGGTGCGCAGCACAATGCCGTCGACATAGCGCGACAGAACCTTGGCGGTATCGCCCACCGTCTCGCCCCGGCCCAGTTGCAGATCATGGGAATTAAGCAGCAACGTATCTCCGCCCATCTGGCGCATGGCAACGTCAAAGGATACCCGCGTGCGGGTCGATGGTCGTTCGAATATCATTGCCAGCAGTCGCCCGCCCAGAAGGGCGCTGCCATCGGTGGACCCGCGTCCCTGACCCAGACGGGCTGCTTTCAGGGCACGTGCCTGCTCGATCATCTCGCGCAGGGTTGTTGCCTCCAGATGCTGGATATCAATGAAATGGCGTGGCTTGACCGCCGGTATGTGAACGGTCATGCCGCCGCCTCTTGCGCCCCGCTTACGACCGCACAGGCCGCATGCAATTTTTCCAAAGCGATTGATATTTCTTCATCAGTCAGGTTGAGCGGTGGCAAAAGCCTGACCACATTATCCCCTGCCGTAATTGTGATCAGGCCATGGGCCAGTGCTGCATCGCGTAGCGCGGTGTTCGACCCCTTGCACTTCAGGCCCAGGATCAGCCCCTTGCCGCGCACTTCCTGGATCACATCGGGAAACGCGTCCATAAGCGCGCCCAGCGATTGTTTCAGGCGGTTTGAAATATCGCCCACACGCTCAAGAAATGTGGGCGTGTTGATAATATCCATGACCGCATTACCTACCGCCATTGCCAATGGATTGCCGCCAAAGGTCGATCCGTGGGTGCCTGCGGTCATATGCCGGGCAGCCCGTTCGGTGCCAAGACACGCGCCCAGGGGAAAGCCACCCCCGATGGCTTTGGCGATCCCCATGATGTCGGGTGTGACACCCGCCCATTCATGGGCAAACAATCTGCCCGTGCGGCCCATACCACACTGCACTTCATCAAATATCAGCAACAGGTCATGGTCATCGCACAGGGCGCGCAAACCTTTCAGGCATTCAACCGGTATGGTGCGCACGCCGCCTTCGCCCTGAACGGGTTCCACCAGTATCCCTGCCGTCTGGGGGCCAATGGCCGCTTTCAGCGCAACATGATCCCCGAAGGGTACCTGATCAAAGCCGTCAACCTTGGGTCCGAAGCCTTCAAGATATTTGGCCTGGCCACCGGCGGCAATTGTGGCCAGCGTCCGGCCATGAAACGCCCCTTCGAATGTGATCAGGCGATAGCGTTCCGGACGCCCTTCGCCCCATTGAAACCGGCGCGCCATTTTAATGGCACATTCCATGGCCTCGGCCCCGGAATTGGTAAAAAATACGGTGTCGGCAAAGGTGGCGTCCACCAGCCGTTGTGACAGGGTTTCCTGACCGGGCACGCGAAACAGATTCGACGAATGCCAGATCTTTTCGGCCTGTTCCTTCAGCGCCGCCAGCAAATGCGGGTGATGATGACCAAGTGAATTTACCGCGACACCGGCTCCGAAATCCAGAAAACGTCGCCCGTCAGCCGCCATCAGCCACGCGCCTTCAGCGCGCTCAAAGCTCAAATCTGCACGCACATAAGTCGGCAAAACGGTCGTAATCACGGCGAATTCTCCACGACGCCAGGGCCAAATTATTTTGCTCGTTCAATATGTTGCCAAATATGACAGCGATGGACGCGCAAGTTTTGCGGGGCATGATCATACGGCCGGAGATTAAACTCTAAGCCTGCCCCCAGGAAGCCGGGGAGTATCGTGATGACAGGTGATTTCGTCAACCGGGGATTTAAAAGTTCGTTGT
>CAISDR010000608.1 GCA_903884125.1 uncultured bacterium | reverse complement strand
CGATGATGTCACCTTTCAGGCGTTCAAGGGCATGATCGACAAAGGCGCCGTGGTGCGGGCGATCCCGGCCCCCAAAGTTTCCGACCGGCCCCGGTCGTTTTTTGACCGCCTGAATGACTGGGCGCGTCGGGACATGGGCGCGCCGGGTCTGGGGTATATCGTATTCGAGGGTGATGAGGCCAAGGGGCCGATCGCCAAATTCCTGACGGCCGAGGCCCTGATTGCGCTCAAGGCCGCCGCCGGGGTGGGATCGGGGGATGCAGTATTCTTTGCCTGCGACAAAGCCCCGAAAGCAGCCCTGCTGGCGGGCCACGCCCGGACCAAAATCGGGCAGGAGCTTGAGCTGATCGATGCCAGCGCGTTCAAGTTTTGCTGGATCGTGGATTTCCCGATGTATGAATGGAACGAGGATGAAAAGCGGGTCGACTTCTCGCACAACCCGTTCTCCATGCCCCAGGGCGAATTAGAGGCCCTGAACACCAGGGACCCGCTGGAAATTCTGGCCTATCAGTATGACATCGTGTGCAACGGGGTCGAATTATCCTCAGGGGCGATCCGCAATCACAAGCCGGATATCATGCTGCGTGCCTTTGAAATCGCGGGCTATTCGGCTGATGTGGTTGAAACCAAGTTCGGCGGCATGCTGCGGGCGTTCCGTTACGGGGCACCACCCCACGGTGGTCTGGCGCCGGGCGTGGACCGGATTGTGATGCTGCTGGCGGGGGAAGCCAACCTGCGCGAGGTCACCCTGTTCCCGATGAATCAGCAGGCGCAGGACCTGATGATGGGAGCACCATCGGATGCAACGCCCAAGCAATTGCGCGAATTGCATATCCGATCTGTCTTGCCCGAGGCAAAAAAGCCGGATTAATTGATATCTTGGTTGACTTGGGGCCCCAGCTAAACTAAACCCGCGCTCTCCAAGGGCGCGGGCAAGAGGCATTCGGGCATACCGGACCATATTGTCATCTCGTTGGGGGTGTAGCTCAGTTGGTTAGAGCGCTGGCCTGTCACGCCAGAGGTCGCGGGTTCGAGCCCCGTCACTCCCGCCACTTGGCGGTAAACTTCCGGTTTTTTTGGGTTTCTGGCCTGCGGCTAAATTGAACAGGCCAAAGGCTGGCTTTGACACCACCCCCCTCAATCCTATAATCAGCAGTGTGCGACGCGACATCAGCCGCGCCGCGGGTGGCCATCCTGTTATACATGCTGGGAAATCAGTATGTTGCATCAGGGCCGGTTGCCGGATAGCTAGACGGGACATCACCCGGCCTGCCATCCATGCCTTGGGGGACAATCGAATATGGACGAGCTATTGCGGGAATACATGCCGATCCTGGTCTTTCTGGCCATAGCGGTCGCATTGGGCGCTGGATTTCTCATCGCTGCTTTGGTTGCAGCCCCGTCGGCACCGGACGCTGAAAAGAATTCGGCTTACGAATGCGGATTTGGCGCATTTGACGATGCCCGGCGTCAGTTTGATGTCCGGTTCTACCTTGTCTCGATCCTTTTCATCATCTTTGATCTGGAAGTTGCCTTCTGTTTCCCCTGGGCGGTCGCGCTGGGGCAGATCGGGGTTTTTGGGTTCTGGTCGATGACGGTGTTTCTGGGCGTGCTGACCGTCGGATTTATCTATGAGTGGAAGAATGGGGCACTGGAATGGGAATAGTCGCTGACAAGCCCGCCCCCGAAAGCGGCACCATTATCGCGCCAGCCCCAGGATCAGTGCCCGGTTTTGAAAATGCTGCGGATGCGCTTGATCCCCGTTTTTTCAAGGATGTTTCGGCGGAACTGGCAGACAAGGGCTTTCTGGTCACTCAGCTTGACGATCTGACCGCCTGGGCGCGCACCGGCTCGCTGATGTGGATGACTTTTGGTCTGGCCTGCTGTGCGGTTGAAATGATGCACACGTCCATGCCGCGTTATGATCTGGAACGGTTCGGTGCAGCGCCCCGTGGGTCGCCCCGCCAGTCAGATGTGATGATTGTTGCAGGCACCCTGACCAATAAAATGGCCCCAGCCATGCGCAAGGTCTATGACCAGATGCCAGAGCCGCGTTATGTGATCTCGATGGGATCATGTGCCAATGGCGGTGGCTACTATCATTATTCCTATTCAGTTGTGCGCGGGTGTGACCGGATTGTGCCCGTAGATATTTACGTGCCCGGCTGTCCGCCGACTGCCGAAGCCTTGCTGTACGGAATTCTGGCGCTTCAGCGCAAGATCCGTCGCACCTCGTCTCTGGCGCGTTGAGTAGTTGAAAACCGAACGGCACCCATGACCGACACAGAACAAGCGCCGCCAGCGGCACCCGTGATCCCGACCAAGGCCGAACAGCTGGCCATGGACTGCGCCAGCGCATTGGGCGCGCTTTTGACCAGCCCGCCAAAGGTTTCCTATGGCGAGGTCACACTGAGCGTGGGTGTGGACGATGTGGTCACGACGCTGAAGATTTTGCGCGATGGATCGGGGTTGAATTTTGTTCAGCTGGTCGATCTGACGGCGGTCGATTACCCCGAACGTCTGGTTCGGTTTGAAGTGGTTTATCATCTGTTGTCACTTAGCCGGAATGCGCGCGTTCGGGTGTGTGCGCCGGTTGCTGAAGATGGCGTTGCGCCATCGGCGATTGATGCTTATCCAGCGGCGAACTGGTTTGAACGTGAAGTGTTCGACATGTTCGGCATCCCCTTTACCGATCATCCCGATCTGCGCCGAATTCTGACGGATTACGGGTTCGAAGGGCATCCCCTGCGCAAGGACTTCCCGATGACGGGCCATGTGGAAGTGCGCTACGACATGGAGCTGCGTCGGGTTGTTTATGAGCCTGTCAAACTGACCCAGGATTTCCGGTCGTTTGATTTCATGTCCCCATGGGAAGGGGCCCCTTATATTCTGCCGGGCGATGAAAAAGCCCCGGCACCCAAGGCATAGGGGAGCAAGGCAAAATCATGGCCGAAGCCCAGATCAAAAACTTCAACCTGAATTTCGGACCGCAGCATCCGGCAGCCCATGGTGTGTTGCGTCTGGTGCTGGAACTGGATGGTGAAGTGGTCGAACGCGCCGACCCGCATATCGGTCTGCTGCATCGTGGCACGGAAAAACTGATCGAATATCGTACCTATCTGCAAGCGGTGCCTTATTTCGACCGGCTTGATTATGTCGCCCCGATGAATCAGGAACATGCCTATGCGCTGGCGGTCGAACGGCTGATCGGTTTGCAGGTTCCCATTCGCGGGCAATATATCCGGGTTCTGTTTTGCGAAATCGGGCGCATTCTAAATCATCTGCTGAACATCACGACCCAGGCTTTGGACGTGGGCGCGCTGACCCCATCACTCTGGGGATTTGAAGAGCGCGAAAAGCTGATGATTTTTTATGAACGGGTATCGGGCGCGCGCTTGCACGCCGCCTATTTTCGACCCGGCGGTGTCCATCAGGACATGCCCAAAGGTCTCGATGATGACATCCTTGAATTCTGCGATCCGTTCCTGACCCTGCTTGATGATATCGAAGGGTTGTTGACCGGCAATCGCATCTTCAAACAGCGTAATGTGGATATCGGTGTGGTTGCACCGGAAACCGCACTGGCCTGGGGCTTTTCGGGCGTGATGGTGCGCGGGTCAGGCATGGCCTGGGACTTGCGCAAGTCACAGCCATATGAATGTTACGCCGATCTGGAATTTGATATTCCGGTTGGCCGCAATGGTGATTGTTATGATCGCTATCTGGTGCGCGTCGAAGAGATGCGTCAGTCGATCCGCATTATCCGTCAGTGTATCGCCAGGCTGAAAACGCTGGATGGTCCGGTATCGGCCCGCGATGTGGTTGGTGCCAAAGTGGTCCCACCCAAGCGCGGTGAAATGAAACGGTCGATGGAAGCGCTGATTCATCATTTCAAGCTTTATACCGAAGGCTATAAAGTGCCCGCGGGTGAAGTTTATACAGCCGTCGAAGCGCCCAAGGGTGAATTCGGCGTGTACCTTGTCTCCGATGGCACCAATAAGCCCTATCGCTGCCGTCTACGTGCGCCGGGCTTCACGCATCTGCAGGCGATGGACCTGTTATGCAAGGGCCACATGCTGGCCGATGTGCCTGCCATTCTGGGTTCGCTGGATATCGTGTTTGGTGAGGTGGACCGGTGAGTGCTACGCCCTATGACGTGGTCGAGGAGCAGCTGGTTGCCTACAACCTCCAGGATCTGGACCGGTTTATGGCAACCTATGCCGAAGATGTGGTGATTGCTGATCTCAATGGTCCGGTAACCACATCGGGCAAAGCTGCGCTAAGGGCGCGTTATGCCGATGTGTTCAAGACCCATCCGAAAAATCGTGTGGACCTGGCCCATCGCAGCGTGTTTGGCAACAAGGTTACCGATCATGAAAAGGTCTATCGCGATGGCGTGACCCTGGCATTTGAAGTGATGGCGATTTACACCGTCGAAAACGGGCTGATCGCCCGTGTCGATTTCGTGAAATGATGAACTGGGATCTGCAATGAGCGTACGGCGCCTATATCACGATCAGCCCGCGCATTTTGTGCCATCGGGAACGACAACGGCATTCGCCGATCTGGCAGTGACCCGTTATCCCGCAGGCCGTCAGGCATCAGCAGTATTGCCTGTTTTGTGGAAAATTCACGAACAGGACGGCTGGATTTGCGAGCCCGCGATCCGCTGGGTCGCAGAACGTCTGTCCATGCCCTATATCCGCGTGCTGGAAGTGGCAACGTTTTACACCATGTTCAATCTGGCACCGGCGGGCACCCATTTCCTGCAGGTGTGTACGACGACACCATGCTGGCTGCGTGGATCGGATGGCGTGGTATCCGCCTGCCGTGAAAAAATCGGGCCGGAAGGTGTGGTGCGCGCCGATGGTAAATTTTCCTGGATTGAAGTGGAATGTCTGGGCGCATGTGTGAATGCGCCAACCATTCAGTTGCGGTCGGATTTTTACGAAGATCTGGACCATGATAAAACAGTTGCCCTGATCGAGGCGCTGGAGCGTGGCGAAAACCCCAAACCCGGTTCGGCCATTGGCCGTCATTCATCCGAGCCGCTGGGTGGTGCAACCACGCTGAAAGATTTGTCTGTCGGGGGGGATGACTGATGTTGAAGGACCAGGATCGCATCTTCACCAACCTGTATGGTTTCGACGACTGGGGCCTTAAAGGTGCCATGCGCCGGGGCGACTGGTCGGGCACTAAAGAAATTCTGGCCAAGGGTCGCGACGGCATCATTCAGGAAATGAAAGACAGCGGCCTGCGCGGGCGTGGAGGTGCCGGTTTTCCGACCGGCCTGAAATGGTCGTTCATGCCCAAGGAAAGCGATGGCAGGCCCCATTATCTGGTAGTCAATGCCGATGAAAGCGAGCCGGGCACCTGCAAGGACCGCGACATCATGCGCCATGATCCGCACAAGCTGGTCGAAGGCTGTCTGATCGCCGGTTTCGCCATGGCCGCGCATGCCGCCTATATTTATGTTCGCGGCGAATTTATCCGCGAACGCGAACATCTGGAAGCCGCTGTAGCGCAGGCGCGCGAAGCGGGGCTGATCGGTCCCAATGCCTGCGGATCGGGATGGGATTTCGAAGTCTATGTGCATCATGGCGCAGGCGCCTATATCTGCGGCGAAGAAACCGCACTGCTGGAAAGTCTGGAAGGTAAAAAAGGCCAGCCGCGATTGAAGCCGCCTTTCCCGGCGGGCATGGGCCTTTATGGTTGTCCGACCACGGTCAACAATGTGGAATCGATTGCGGTGGCCCCTACCATTCTGCGCCGGGGGGGCGCGTGGTTTGCGGGTCTTGGCAAAGCGAACAATACCGGCACCAAGATTTTCTGCATTTCAGGCCATGTGGCACGGCCCTGCAATGTCGAAGAGGAAATGGGCATCCCGATGCGCGAATTGATCGAGCGTCATGCGGGCGGCGTGCGCGGTGGATGGGACAATCTGCTGGCGGTGATACCGGGTGGTTCATCCGTGCCGATGCTGCCCAAATCCATCTGCGATGATATGACAATGGATTTCGATGCGCTGCGTAACGCGAAATCGGGTCTGGGCACGGCCGCTGTGATCGTGATGGACAAGTCGACTGATCTGATCAAGGCAATTGCGCGCCTGTCCCGTTTTTACAAGCATGAAAGCTGCGGTCAGTGCACCCCATGCCGCGAAGGCACGGGCTGGATGTGGCGGGTGATGGAACGGCTGGTCAAGGGCGAGGCGGATCCATCGGAAATCGATCTGTTGTTGCAGGTGACCTATCAGGTTGAAGGCCATACGATCTGTGCGCTGGGTGATGCGGCGGCCTGGCCGATACAGGGGCTGATCCGGCATTTCCGTCCAGTGATTGAAGAACGCATTGCATCGCGCCGGGGTGTTCCCGTGGCGCATGCGGCCGAGTGAGGGAATCATGCCGAAACT
>CAISDR010000607.1 GCA_903884125.1 uncultured bacterium | reverse complement strand
CGGTGCTGCATTACACCGATGCGCTGCCACCTCATGAATTGCCTGTTGTCGTCACCGGCTTGGCCGAAGAACAACTGTCGATGAGCGGCACGGAAGAAGCAATGAAACGGGCCAATGATACCCAGGACCCGGATATGCCGGCTGTGGTGGTCACCGGTTCAATCGCGGAAATGATCGGCGGCGGTGTCACCCCCGAAGGGTCAAACCTGTTGCGCTTTATCCCGCGCACCATTGACGAGGATCAGTGGCAGGCCGCAGATCGGGCGATCAACTGGCTGTGGAGCGAGTTCGGTGCCAAACGCACCAAGATCAAGCCACGGCCAGCGCGTAAAGAGGGGGTCAAGCCACGGGTCAATATCATCGGCCCGATCTATGGCACGTTCAACATGCCATCTGATCTGGCGGAAATGAAACGGCTGGTCGAAGGCGTTGGCTGCGAAATCAATATGGTCTTCCCGCTGGGCGCCCAGATTGAAGACATCACAAAACTGCCTGATGCCGATGTGAACATCTGTCTCTATCGGGAATTCGGCCGCAAGCTGTGCGAGGAACTGGACCGTCCCTATCTGCAGGCGCCCATCGGTCTGTTTGCGACCACCAATTTCCTGCGCACACTGGGAGAGTTGACCGGCATCGATCCTGAGCCGTTTATTGCCGCGGAAAAACAGACAACGATCAAACCGATCTGGGATCTCTGGCGCTCGGTAACCCAGGATTTCTTTGCCACTGCCAATTTCGGTGTGGTGGCAACGGAAACCTATGCCCGCGGCCTGCGTCATTTCCTCGAAGGGGAAATGGGTATTCCCTGCGCCTTTTCCTATGGCCGCACGGCGGGAAATAAAACCGACAATGCGTCCGTGCGCGAAGCGATCAAGACAACGCCGCCGCTGGTGCTGTTTGGTTCATTCAATGAACGCATGTATGCCGCCGAAGCCGGTGGGCGCAGTTGTTATATCCCGGCGTCTTTTCCCGGTGCGATCATCCGGCGTTCAACCGGTACGCCCTATATGGGATATGCGGGGGCTGCTTACATCATTCAGGAATATTGCAACGCGCTGTTTGATGCGCTGTTTCATATCCTGCCGCTGGGTACCGAAATGGACAAGGTTGATCCGACTCCGGCGCGTGCCGGGGTGCTGGATACAATTCCGTGGGATGATGATGCGGTGGAACTGCTGGACCGGCGGGTTGAAGCCGAACCCTTCCTGGTGCGGATTTCCGCTGCAAAGCGATTGCGTGAACAGGTTGAAATCGAAGCGCGCGCTGCGCGTGAAGGCCGGATATCTGCCGCGCGTATCGCTGCAACCCTGAAACTCAATCGTGAATTGGAGCCGGCGTGATGCGCGCGCGATCCAATTCCCTGACCCCCATCTTTGCGCGCTTGCGCGTCAAGACCCAACATCCCCAGGGTATCCCTCTGGGGCGTGTACGTCGTGGATCTACGCTACGACGGCCCCTGCCGCCCGGGGTTCTGGCGGTAACGGCCGAGAGGCCCTCAGATGGAGAGTCAAAAGATGGCTGATCCAGGAAGAGGCGGATCACTTTCCGGACTGACCGAGCAGGAAGCGAAAGAATTCCACGGAATCTTCGTCACCAGCTTCATCGTGTTCACGGTGATCGCCATCATCGCTCATATCCTTGTGTGGAACTGGCGCCCATGGTTGCCCGAACTGCCCAAGGCCGGGCATGCGCAAATCGAACAGCAGGTGGACCTTGTGCTGCCTGCTAAAGCATAGGAGGGGCTATCCATGTGGCGACTTTGGTTGATCTACGATCCACGTCGAACCCTTTCCGTACTTTTCGTGTTTTTGTTTGGCTTGGCAGTGCTGATCCATTTCTTGGTTCTCAGCACCGACCGGTACAACTGGATCGAAGGCGCACATGCGCCCGCAGCTCCAATGGCCCAGTCAATGCCTTTGCCAGGAAAATAACGCCTGCCTGCGGACCTTCGGGCGAAACAGGTCACTTGCATCTGTTTGGTCCGGGGTCCGCAACAAGGCCCGTAATGCTCTAACGTCGCCCGTCTTGGGGAGGCTATACGATGACTATGTTGAGCTTT
>CAISDR010000606.1 GCA_903884125.1 uncultured bacterium | reverse complement strand
GTGAAACCGGCAGCCTGCTCGGCTGGGTCAATGAATAGCGAGCGCGATCAGCCTCAGCCATTGCCCGCATAGCTGCTTCGGGCGCAGGTGCTCAAGACTTCAATTAATTTCAAAAAGTTTAATAAAAACAAATACTTGGTATTTTTTTCAGAGTCGATGTAGGTCGAGGTTTTCTTTTGCCATGCACCCCACGCAGTGTTTGGAATCTGCCAGCGGTGGATCTTGGCATCCTAATCAAAATGATGTGTATAAACCATCTGCAGCGTATCATCCCTTGATGGCGTCCCATCCCACCACAACGGTATGAAGTCCACAATTTCCCATCCGGATTCTTTGGCGCTTTCGCAGATCCAGCGTGAGCGTCTTGCGTACATTGATTACAAGGTTTACTTCAGTGGCGAACTTCGTCGAGCGGATCTGGAGTCCCGCTTCGGGATTGCGCCTGCGGCGGCAACGCGTGATTTGACTTGTTATAGGGGATTGGCACCGGCCAATCTGGTCTATGACGCAAGCGCAAAGCTCTACACCATTGGTGACCGCTTCAGCCCGATTTCCCCTTTCGTTGTCGATCGCGCCTTGGCTTGGCTGCGTCAAGGCTACGGCGATGGCCTTGCACTGAAATTCGAACGCCAAATTCCAACCGCCGGCGCCGATCTGCTTTCTCCTCCACCGATTGAAACCCTTGGTGCCGTCGCTCGGGCCATCCATCGTGGCCAGGCTCTGAGCGTCAGGTACCAGTCTCTTGCGTCTGGAGCGTCTGTCCGGGACATCGTCCCGCTTGCCCTTATAGATAATGGATTGCGGTGGCACGTCCGGGCATACGACCGTAAGAATTCACGGTTCGGCGACTTCGTTGTGAACCGCATTTCCGACACGAAAGCGGCGACCGTTCCAATGGCCGAAGAAGAAAATTTGGCTCAAGACAAGCAATGGAATCACCAGATCGAGTTGGAACTTGTTCCGCATCCGAAACTGCGGCACCCAAAGGCGATTGAGGCGGATTACGGCATGTCAGGTGGCGTGTTGAAGGTGCTGACGCGCGCTGCTGTGGCGGGGTACGCGCTTGGTCGGTGGAGTGTGGATTGCTCATCCAAGCACACCCTTGACCCCAATCGACATCAACTCTGGTTGCGCAATCCACGGGTGCTCGACGATGTCGATAGCGCAACTCTCGCGCCGGGCTACCCCAAAAAGGCCGGCGCAGATGTCGCTTTATAACGCCGAAATTTCCGCCGGCTCGTTGATGATTCCGGAAAGCCGCCGGATAGCCAAACTGCTCCTTGCGCACCCGACCAAGGAGCAGTGGTTCGAGGCGCTAAAGCTCGACAACGTTCTGCAAAAGAAAACTCCGGCAACGGCCAGGCGCCAGGCGCGACTGATCCGCAATCGTCTTGATACGCTCAACGACACAGCCTGGGCGCTGATCGCAGACGGCGCGCAAGAAATGACGACACAACTGCTCATGGCGGCCTGCATCAAGCACAGCCGTATCCTGGCCGACTTCATGCGTGATGTATATGCCGGGCACCTGCGCCGTCTTGAGTTGCATCTGTCTCCGGGCAAGGATTGGGAGATGTTTCTGGCCGAATGCGCTCAACGAGATCCCGATGTCGCAAACTTCAGCGTTACGACCAAAGCCAAGATGCTGCAGGTCGTGCTGCGCGTGCTCGCCGAAGCCAAATACCTCGACTCAACCAAGACCGTGCGCCTCACGCCACCTCATTTGCATCCTGATGTTGTTCGCTACCTCAAGCAGAATGACGAACTCGCATTGCTCTCCATCATGGAATTAACACGATGAGCCTCACCTTCAATGAGCGCCTGAATCGGATTCTGCCGAAGCTGACCTCGCCCGACCTCCTGAACAGTCAAGGTCTGGGCAATGAAATCGGCTTCTGGATTTTTGACTATCCGCCTGAGGAAGAGATGGCCATGCGTGCCTTCCTACACGATGTTGTGATGCCCGCGCTCGGCAAGCACCAGCCGGTTATCCGGGCGACTGATGTCAATCTGTTTGATGTGGTGATCGGGTTGCTTGAGGAGCGCAAGCTCCTCGACAAGGTCATCGAAATGCAGCGGGCGCAAGGCGATGCAAAGACGCTTGAATCCCTGCGTAGCGTGCTCAAGGAAGACAAGCTTGCGGAACGCCTGGTCGCTCAATGCAACATTGCGGAGATTGACCTCCTGCTGCTATGGAACGTTGGCGCCGTCTTTCCCATGTTGCGAACCCACACGCTGCTCTCGGCACTTCATCCGCACATGAAAGATACGCCGCTTGTGATGTTCTATCCCGGAAAATACGACGGCTATTCGTTGCGCCTCTTCAACAAGCTGTCCGAAGACCACTACTACCGCGCTTTCCCTCTTGTCCCTTAATAGATCCCTTAATCGGTTCCTTAATCGGTTCCTTAATCGGTCCCT
>CAISDR010000605.1 GCA_903884125.1 uncultured bacterium | reverse complement strand
AGTTCGCGTGCCATTACCGGTACGCCGCTCATTGCCGTGATCTTTTCCTTTTCGATCAGGCGCAAGGCTTCACCGGGTTCCCACCGATACATCAGCACGATTTTGCCACCCGCCGCCGTCAGCAGATAGGCCGCGCAATTATTTGCAGTCACGTGAAACAGCGGTGTGGTGATCAGGCCCGCCGGAACAGGCACCGGTGCCGCCGGGTCAATAAAGACACCGGTGCCGCGCTGCGTTGCCAGCGACTGCACCTGACTGGAAAATACCATGTTCATCAAATTTGACACGCAGCCACGATGGGTAAGCTGGGCGCCTTTTGGAAAACCAGTCGTGCCAGAGGTATAGAAAATACAGGCATCGGCATCCGGATCGATATCAACCGCTGGCATGTCACCGCCAAAGCCGGCAACGTCAGCATAGGCGACAACCCCTGCCGCAGACTTTGAACGCACACCAATCAAAAGCACGCCATCGGCCATGACCGGCCGTTCATTGATTCTGGCCAGTCGTTCCTCGTCGCAGAAAGCTGCTTTCGGCTTTGAATCGCCGAATGCAAAAGCCATTTCATCCGTCGTCCACCACGCATTCATGCCGACGACCGCAACGCCTACCGAGACACAGGCCCAATAGATCAGCATCCATTCCGGATAGTTGCGCATGGCGATGGCAACCCGATCACCCGACCGGATTCCTTTGGCTTGCAAAAAATTGGCAATACTGGCTGTGATGCGGTGCGCATCGGCATAGGTCAGGCGCTCGTCCTGATAGATCAGATAATCCCGCGGGCCAAACGCCTGTGTCGAAAGCCACACCGCCCGGATCGATTGCGGGGCATGACGATAACATCGAATATTGGACCCGTTTACCGGGGCCGTGACAATTTCAAATGGCGCATTCGGGCCGGTCAGTTCATCCCATGCTGCTTTCAATTCTGCATAATGCACGTTGTCTTCTCCCCTGGGATTTTTATCGTGTTTTAAGGCCGCACTGGTCCAGCCGCCATTTGAACTGATCATACCGATCCTGTCCAAAAAACGCCTCGCCGTTGAAGGCCAGCATGGGTACACCATAATGACCTGCTTCGCGTTGCGCGACCTGATTTTCTTCAATCACCTGGTGCAGCCGAACTTCTTCATCGGCGGCCCGCTGCTCCAGTTCGTTCGGATCAAGCCCGGCACGTCGGGCCGCATTGGCCAGATGATCGCCCATATGCCACTCGTCGACCGTTCCACTCCAGATCATATGACTGACTTCCCTCAAATAGGCCAGTCCATGACCATTTTCGGAAGCCAGAACGCCCATCCGTGTAAGCCGGTGGATATGCGGCTGTTCCTTTGGATAGGTCCGTGTCTGCCGGTCCATGTAAACCGGATCGGGGCGGGGCCATCGGAACGGCAGGCCAAGAAAGGCGGCCTCGCGGTGGATATCCATCTGGAAGTAAGTAAACCAGAGCGGATCGCGGGTTTCAAAAAACTCTGGCGTGCGAACTGCCAGCGGATAGACCGGGCGGACCCGGCAGGCCACATCATACGATGATTCAAGTGCCAGCAGGCGGGGCACAATCATATATGAATAGGGCGACCGGAACGACCAGTAGAGTTCATATCTTAATGTCATGGAGGTCAGCGCCCGTCCCCGCATTGATCCAATTTTTTTCAGCCCATTTTGCCGATTATGACCGAAAGCTGCCCGCAAACAATTGCCAAAACGACGGCGCTGCCAGATTGCCCTGCTTGCGGGTCAGGCAATAAACCCTGATAATACAAATCAGAAAATCAAATGGGGAAATCGTGACAAACTCTGTAATTCGCGGGCTTACAATTTTGGTTGGCATTCTGGCATTATTTCTCGCGCTCAGGCTATGGCTGGATCCGGCAGATGTTGCAATGCAACTTGGCCTTATCCCGCAAAACCTGAACGGCATAGCCACTATGCGTGCCGATGTCGCCGGTTTTTTTGGAACGGCGGGAATACTGACGCTGCTTGCGGCGATCCGCCGTGATCGGGACATGCTGCTGGCCCCGGCGATGCTGATCGGTCTGGCACTTGCAGGCCGGATCATCACATTCGCATTCACCGAAGCATCTTTTGGCGCCTTCCCCCCCATGATGATCGAAGCGATTATACTGGCTTTGTTTTATAAGGCACGCGAGACACTCGATACCTAGCCGCCTTACGCTTGGCGCCATTTCGCATAAAGGCTTGATCATATGCCCAAAACAAACACGATCATCCCTCAGATTTTTGATGAATCAACGCTGGTTTCAAATAGAAGCGATTTGGACCAGTGGCACAGGAAAATTGAACGACTGACGCGATTGACCCGAGATTTTTTCGGCGTGCCATTGGCCTGGATTGGGACCAGTGATCCATTTGGCACCGAACCTGGACTGAATATTGTCAACGATGCCACGGCAGATAAACATCTGAGCAGCCATCCGATGGTCGCCGGACCCCCCCACATCCGTTTTTATGCCAGTTGCCGCGTGCCGGGACTCAAACGTGATACCTGCATCCATCTATGTATCGCCGATACCAAACCACGCAATTTTGGTGACGGGGATATAGAGCGACTGACCGATTGGGTCGCTGTTGCAGCCGCTGATCTGTGGGCCATAGAACATACGATTTTGGACCAAGAAACCAATTTGCCAAACCGCCTTGGGCTGATGTGGTTTGGGGATTTCCTGCTGCCGCTGGGCGTACGCCTGTCATTCCCGATTGTGCTGCTGGCGATAAATTTTCCACAACTATCGGAACAGTTTTCCAAGGAAAATGACGCCAAAGAAGACAGGTATATTCAGGATATCGCAAATATACTGACCCGGACTTTTCGTGATGCTGACTTTACTGCGCGTTTCAACCAGGATTGTTTCGGGGTCTTACTGACCAATTGCACACCAGTCAAAAGTCTTGGCGCTGCACATCGACTGGGCGAAGTCGTTGACCAGTTCAACGCAAAGGCGGAAAATGACCTGCGCATCAATTTCCATCTTGAAGTTGTGAATTTCGAAGCTGATCGCCACAAATCTATGCTGGCATTAATTTCCGATGCCGAGGCGCGATTGTGTGAGATCAAAAATCATTACGCGGAAAATGGGACCAAAATTTCAAATCACTGGCTGACATCAGCGGGCTGATTTGATTCAATGACCAGAAGTGTTGCGCGCTTTTTTTGCATTTGACCTGATCTGCTTTGAAAACAGTGGCCATTCGCGTGATTCCGGAAAATTCCGCGCAAGAAACCCATAAAATTTTCTAAGGACCGCTTCGTTCGGGCGTGATCTCTCAACGTGCAATTCGTCTATCGTGGTTATGTGATCTTCCCAGTTCATCAAGGCGCCGTGAATTTCATCGCGGATATCGCGAATGAAATTAATTGTTGATTTCATATTGCGCAACGCAGGAATAATTTCGGCGGTCTGTGCATCCGCCTGCAGAAAATAGGTTTCGATCTGCGTCAACGGCTTTTTCATCAATGATTTGATCCGCTGCAGATCATCATAAAATGATTTATCACCGTCATAGACGCGCGAGAACTGATTGACCTTGTCGAGTATTCTTTTCACGCCCCCGGCATAATCTCTCAGCGCTTCGATAAAAGATAATTCATGCGCCATCTGATCGACTTGATCGATCACTGTCTGCCGCAGTTCAATAGGAATGCCGAGCATTTTGCAGATTTCGGCAACTGCTTCATTGACGCGCCGCCTTGTCAGCGGGTCTTCAACAATCTGTTCCAGCTTGCCAAGATCAAAAATGACGGCTTCTTCGCCTGTCATCCATGAAACAAGCTGCATGGTTATGCGACCACGCGCAATCATTGTGTGTTTGGGCTGGACCGTCCAGGATGCGGTGCCATCCAGCAATTCCCGTGGGATGGAATCACCGGGCCTGATCTCGCGGACATAGCGTAACCCTTTGGTGACCTGGTCGAGCATTTCAGTATCGGCCTGACCTTTTGCATCCAGCGAAAATTCTGCAAGTGCTGCCTTCAACGGGATCTGAGCCTTGTTTTCGCCCAGCCGCACCTCCAGCAGCGGCACACTATCCTCACCCATCCGGAATACAGCGCCGGTCATGGTGAAGAGTTTGTGATGAAATAAAAAATGCGTGCTTCGTCTGGATGTCGATTCATAGGAATCGCCAATGATCAGCTCGTCCGGCACCGAATGATCGATGCCACCAGAACATGAGTTCCCCTTCACCAATGGTGCGACGGGCTGCATACAGGCAAAGGCCTCTCAGGTGTTGTATTTCATTGCTTCAGTGAAAATTGCATCACTGAGAACTTCAATTTCAACACTGATGCAACATAACTAAGCAATCCACGGCGTGACGCTAGCGCGCGGCTGCAAATCTGACAATAGTTACCTGCATTGGCTTGCCGAAAAATTCGTAGAAATACTTAGTACAAAGTGGGGTTATGGTGGCTCATTTTAGCAGGCGCGCCAGCATTGGCCCGACCAGCCCGGAATTTAGCTTAATTATGCAGAGCTTATCGCTTGCCGCTTTCGATCGAACCGGGTGCGGCTTGACCATATCGGTCCCAGTGGTCGGCAAGTTCAAGCACCACGCGCGAGCCTACGCGATAGGCAGCCTCAAGAGAAGGGCGATAGCCCGATAAGTTACTAGCGGAATCACCGGCATTTTCTTCGGCCAGAAACTGAGCCGCAGTCCGCCCCTTGGCTGGGGCGGTGAAATTGGATGCGGTCCGCAGGATCAAGACGCGACTGAAATCCGCCCGCTTTGCGCCATCAAGAAAAGTCAGGGATTGCAGCAGGCCGCTATCCTCCATGGCGGTTGTAACCATAACGCCATGACCATCAGTCCAATACTGCATCCACTTTTCGTTAAATGAATTCAAATGGTATCCAAGCCACCATGTGGCACCACTGATTTCATCGCCCTTCATCACATGGGGCGGCTTTTGTGCATTGGGAAAATCCGGATAGCCTGCTCGAACGGCGACAAGTGTTGGCGTGTCATCCAGCGGCGTGTCTGCTGTCAGTTTATATGCCCAGTTCACCAGATCCGGGTTCATGTGAAAGGCAGACGTGCCTGCCACGCCATCGGATTTCGGCCGCGGCTGGGAAAATGGTTTGGATGTGGTCAAAGGCACCATGTTCACATCCCAATCAGCCGGAATATCCCGCCGGTCCATTTCGTAGCGCAAATCAAAATCCACCACCCATTCCGCCCAGGCCGCCGATCCGACCGAACTTTGATTGGGGTTGACACCCGCGATACCGGCCATCAGCCAATAGGCTCGGGACAGGTCAAAGCGTGGGTCCATGCCCAGTGCCATAATGGATGCTGCCGCGCGTGTCGGCCCCTCGCCCATGACAATGCCCAGCACCTGTTTTTCACGATTGTACCGCAAAGCGCGATAGCCCTGGGGAAACGGGATCACTTCGTCCAGCGGAAGCCGTTCAACCCAGTTTTGAAACTCACCCGGTTTGTCGCCAATGTCCTTGCCAATTTCAAACGCGGTCATGACAACCACGCGCACCGGGTATTGCTCAACAGCTAGGCTGCGGTTCGGGGCGAAAGCTGCAAAAATAAGCACAGGCAAAAGGGCGATAGACAAGGCGCGCACGGATAACCTCATTCATCAGGAATATGCTGATAATGTTCGCAGGATTCATGCCAGACAGTCAGCGCTCGTTTTGCCTAGTCGGCTGGGCGCCCATTGGCCTTTTTCTTTTTCTTTTTGGTGAAGTCGCGTTTAGGCTTTGGTGGTTTACCAGCAGCTGATGCTTTGGTTGCATCGCCTTTTGGTCCAGCGGGCCTTGGAGGCCGGGCGTCGACTTTTGCGCGATCTTCCACTGGCGGCGCCCAGGGTTTCTTGGGACCCGCACCGGTATTGGGACCACGCCGTGCACTTTCATCCGCACGCAGCTTTTCACGTTCCGGACTGCGGGCGCGTTCCGGTTTTACCTCACGCGGCGGGGGCGCCGCACGTTCGGGGCGCGGGTCACGATCAAAGCGTTGGGGTGGATCTTCGCCCAGCAATTCAATGCGGCCGCCATCACCGTCTGCCTTTGATACAGCGACAATAAACCGGTCCACCATTTCGCGGGCAATCTGGAAGCGGGTTTCGCGGTCGAATACCCGAATGGCGCCGATATCGCGCTTGGTCACATGGCCTCGCCGACAGATCATCGGCAACAGCCAGCGTGCCTCGGCATTTTTATTTCGACCCATATCAAGCCGGAACCAGATCGCATCTTCAAACCCGGCGCGCGGACCATCATTACGATTGTCTGGCCGGGATTCATTTCGGCTGTTACTAGCACCCTGGCTTTGATAGCCACGATCATATGGTTCGTTTTCGGCCAGATCCTCTGGCGCTGGCATCCTTTGACGAACGGCACGCACATAGGCGGCGGCGATATCCAGGGCGCTTTTGGATTCCATCAGCGCACGGGCCACAGCCAGTTCATCTTCCGCCAGATCCTCAGCCGGAGCCACGTCCTCTATCAGGCGTATCTGGTCCCTGGCCCGAATGTCTTCTGCCGTAGGCGGCGACTGCCAGGTCGCATTGATCTGCGCCCCCTTGAATAATTGCTCCAGCCTGCGCCGTCGGGGATAGGGCACCAGCACCACGCACACACCCTTGCGCCCGGCCCGACCCGTGCGGCCCGAGCGGTGCTGCATGGTTTCACGATCATTCGGCAGGTCGGCATGAATGACCAGATCAAGATCCGGAATATCAATCCCGCGTGCGGCCACATCGGTTGCCACACACACCCGCGCCCGCCGGTCACGCAAGGCTTGCAGGGCGTGCGAACGTTCAGCCTGAGACAATTCCCCGGACAGCGCTACGACGCTGAAACCGCGTTCAACCAGATTTGCATGAAGCTTGCGGACATTTTCGCGGGTCGAACAAAAAACAATCGCCGCACCAGATTCAAAAAACCGCAGGACATTGACAATCGCCAGTTCCACTTCATTGGGGGCCACCGCAATCGCCCGATAATCAATATCACTATGGGCTTTTTCCGAACCGCCGACGACCAGGCGCAGGGCATTGTGCTGATAGGTTGAAGCCAGACCGATGATCGTCTTGGGCAGGGTGGCGGAAAAAAGCAGTGTCCGTCGGTCGTTTGGTGTGGCGTCCAGAATTTCTTCCAGTTCCTCGCGAAATCCCAGATCCAGCATTTCATCTGCTTCATCCAGAATGACAGCACCCAGCTGATCCAGACGCAGATTGCCTCGTTCCAGATGATCGCGCAGCCGCCCCGGCGTGCCGACCACAATATGACAGCCCAGATCCAGCGCCCGACGTTCCGAACGCGGGTCCATGCCGCCGACGCACGATGCCACCCGCGCACCGGCATAAAGCCACTGCAATTCGCGTTGCACCTGCATGGCCAGTTCGCGCGTGGGCGCAATCACCAGTGCCTTTGGCGCACCAAAGGGAGTGAGGCTGCCATCGGCCTCGAGCAGGGACTGGGCCAGCACAAGTCCATAGGCAACCGTTTTGCCCGAACCCGTGCGGGCTGAAACCAGAAGGTCCCGGCCCTGCGCCTCTGGCTCAAGTACAGCCAATTGCACGGGAGTAAGGCTGGTATAGCCACGGTCAGTGAGCGCTTTTGCCAGCGTCGGGTCGATATTTTGGGAAAACATGCCCCTGCTTTACGGGAAATCCGACCCCGGCGATAGGTCTGCCATGCAGATTTGGGTCAAAATTGATGCTTTTTTCCGCAAAATGCGACATAAGCCGCGAACCTGTGCGGCTGGGGCAGGCCACCACTGTCTGACGAAACTGGAACGGATGATGAAAGTGACGGAACATCTGGCTCTTAATTTTGATGAGGTCATATTGGGGCGCCGCAGTATCCGCGGTTTCGAGCCTTCGCCCGTACCAAAGTCAGTGATCAGAGACGTGCTGGAACTGGCGATCAGGGCCCCATCATCTTACAATACTCAGCCATGGAATTTTTATGTGGTCACTGGCGAACCCCTTGACCGCATTCGCGCGGGCAATACCGAACGCAATCTGGCAGGTGTCCCACCATCGCGCGAACCCCGCAGCCATGGTGAATATGCCGGCATTCATCGGCAGCGCCAGATCGAAGTCGGCAAACAGCTACTGGGTGCCATGAAGATCAGCCGGGATGATGCGGAAGGGCGCAGGGACTGGGTGCTTCGCGGCTTTCGCCAGTTTGATGCGCCCGTATCAATTGTTGTCACCTATGACCGTGCCATTCATGGCGGCGATATCGGCCCGTTTGATTGCGGGGGTGTGACAAACGCCCTCGTCAATGCTGCATGGTCGCGGGGATTGGGATGTGTGATCAACAGTCAGGGCATCATGCAGTCACCCGTCGTTCGTGAGCACGCGAAAATTCCCGACGATCAGGTCATCATGATCTGTGTTGCCATGGGTTATCCCGATGACAGCTTTCCGGCGAATGCGGTCATATCCAACCGAAAATCCGTTGACGAGGCAGCCGTTTTTGTCGGCTTTGATGAGTGAAAATTTTATGCCTGTGGCGCATGAACACGCAGGATAAGCGACTGGCTGCATGTGGCCATCAGCACCCCGTCAGGGGAAAACAGATGGATGGAGCCATGGGTGATGGCGTTTTCAATGGCCTCGATACGGATATCGCAGAGTATCCAGTCCGTAGGCGTGATGCGACCAAACCGAACCGTATTATCCAGACTGTTGCCGCCTGCGTGATATCCCAGGGCATGTGAGGTTGCCTGCGGAACAAAATCTGCGATCACAGCCAGCAGATCGGATGTGGCAACCAGTCCTTGCCGGGATCGAACCCAAGTAACCAGACGACCATCGTCGCTGCGCCCGCCTTCAATTTTCTGGCTGGGATAGCGGCCGGATGCAAGGCGCGTTTCAAACCGGGCGTGAATACTTTCGCCGCCGCCGCGCCAATGTTTGACCGGCTGACATTCATCGGGCGGTGGAACGGCCGGTGCCTTGCGCCACTGATCCGATGCGCCCTCGCGATAGCCCAAAGCCGCATTGACCGTAAGTATTTCCTGATCACCGATATGGGCCGCAACCCGGACCTGGCTGATCGTATTGCCACGTGTAACTTCGCGCACATCGAAGTCCACGATTGAATCAGTACGTGCGAATGACAAGTATTGCGCCGTCGCCCAGATCACGGGCCGCTGGCAGGTCTGTTCCATGGCGCGGATCGCTGCCGACATACCTGCGCCGCCGAACAGAAAAGCTTTGCCGGGCGGGCCGACAGTTACATTCGGCGTTACCGGCAGATACCAGCGGTGCGAATTATGCGTGGCGCACAGATTTAGGAAATGTTCAGACATGAAACCGCCAGAGCAGACCAAAGGCGCCGATTGGATGGATGATTAACGCTTGGTAGACCGCCCGGAACTGTCTGGCAAGGGCCATCAGGGAAGAATAATCAGCGCATAGAGCACATAAAACCAGCCCAATATCCCGTGAATAATCGCCCACAGAATTGAATGATTTGTCGTGTAGGAAATCGCCATGGCCAGTGCCGAACCAAAACTCACGCCATATTTGGCGGATTCCAGCCGTACATTATAGTTTCTTGAATGCAGCATGACGTACCTCAATAAAAAGACCGTTAGTTAAATTCCGCTTTTAGTGCGATCATCGGGCGTTGAAAGAATATTTAAAGATAAATTGCATGTTTTACTTATTTTCAAGGAGTTTTAGAAATGGCCAAAGGTCAGCAGCGCGGAAATCGTGAACAAAAAAAGCCCAAGGCTAAAAAGCCAGCTTCGGGTCCTGCAGTCGCATCCCTGCAACCAACCAAGGGATTTCTGGCCGGTGGTCCGCCGCCCACGCCCAAGAAAAAAGGCTGATACCATCCCATTCAGGCCGGTCGCCAATACCGGCTGGATCATGCGATAGTTTGTTCCCGAATCTTTTGCGGTAGGGGCGCGTGGTCATGCCTGCTTTATCCATTCTTGACCTGGTGCTGGTCGTTCACGGGACCGATCCCGGCGATGCCTTGAGGCGCTCGGCGAGCCTTGCCCAGCACGCTGAAAATCTTGGCTATACCCGCTACTGGATCGCAGAGCATCATAACATGGTTGGCATTGCGGGGGCTGCGACCGCTGTCGTCGTCGGGCATATTGCCGGTGCCACGAAAACCATTCGGGTGGGATCAGGCGGCGTCATGTTGCCCAATCACCCACCGTTGGTTATTGCCGAACAGTTCGGCACGCTGGAATCATTATATCCCGGCCGTATTGATCTGGGATTGGGCCGTGCACCTGGCACGGATGGCATGACCCTGCGTGCCCTACGCCGCAACCCCAATCTGGCTGACCAGTTTCCACAGGATGTTCTGGAACTACAGGCCCTGCTCGGCCCGGTCGGACCCAATCAGATGGTGCAGGCCGTACCCGGTGGCAACACAAATGTCCCGATCTGGATTTTGGGGTCGAGCACCTTTGGTGCGCATCTGGCAGCGGCGTTAGGTTTGCCTTATGCCTTTGCTGCACATTTTGCACCGCAGGACCTTTTGCCTGCCATGCAGGTCTATCGTCAGCAATTCCAGCCTTCAGAACAATTGGCAAAGCCCTATGCGATGGTCTGCATCAATGCCGTGGCTGCTGATACCGATGCCAGGGCCCGATATCTGTTCACATCATTGCAGCAGGCGTTCACCAATATGGTGCGTGGCACGCGCGGCAAGCTGCAACCACCTATCGATGATATCGAGACTTATTGGACGCCGATGGAAAAGGCTCATGCTGCGGGGATGCTGACCCATTCCTATGTGGGCTTAGCCGCCACCATTACCGCAGATCTTCAAAAGCTGATTGATCTGACCGGGGCGGATGAACTGATGATTTCATCCGGCATTTATGATCATCAGGCGCGGCTTGACTCATATGCCATCATGGCCGAGGTGGGTGCGCGGTTGAACGCACACCCTGCACCGCTTATGCGTAGCGCCTGAACCTTCTAATTGTCCAGGAAGCTGCGCAATTTCCGGCTGCGGCTGGGATGCTTTAATTTCCGCAGCGCCTTGGCCTCGATCTGACGGATACGTTCGCGGGTGACCGAGAATTGCTGGCCCACTTCTTCCAGCGTGTGGTCGGTATTCATCCCGATGCCAAAGCGCATGCGCAACACGCGTTCTTCACGTGGTGTCAGGCTAGCCAGAACACGAGTTGTCGTCTCACGCAGGTTGGACTGAATGGCGGCCTCAATCGGCAGGATTGCATTTTTATCCTCGATGAAGTCGCCCAGATGGCTGTCTTCTTCATCACCAATCGGTGTTTCCAGGCTGATTGGTTCCTTGGCAATTTTCAGGACCTTGCGCACTTTTTCCAGCGGCATGCCCAGCTTTTCGGCCAGTTCTTCCGGTGTCGGTTCGCGCCCGATCTCATGCAGCATCTGGCGCGATGTTCTAACCAGCTTGTTGATGGTTTCGATCATATGCACCGGGATACTAATCGTGCGCGCCTGATCCGCGATTGAGCGCGTGATCGCCTGACGAATCCACCATGTGGCATAGGTCGAAAATTTGTAACCACGGCGATATTCAAATTTATCGACCGCTTTCATCAGGCCGATATTGCCTT
Source organism: uncultured bacterium (assembly GCA_903884125.1). Taxonomy (GTDB): domain Bacteria; phylum Pseudomonadota; class Alphaproteobacteria; order CAISDR01; family CAISDR01; genus CAISDR01. The sequence goes on along the minus strand of CAISDR010000605.1, from coordinate 99 downwards.
CCTGAATAAGGTCAAGGAACTGCAAACCGCGATTGGTATATTTTTTGGCAATCGAAATAACCAGACGCAAATTCGCCTCGACCATTTCTTTTTTTGCCT
>CAISDR010000604.1 GCA_903884125.1 uncultured bacterium | reverse complement strand
GCCATTGATATTGCGGTGACACCAGCCGCCGATGTTGAAGGGACGGTGTCTGTGACTGATCCCGCCAAACCGGGTCACGCGCAACCCCAACGCGGCGTGCGGGTTGATTTAATCCGCCAGGATGGGACGGTTGCGGATTCCACAGTTACCGCCTTTGACGGACTTTACGTCTTCGCTGGTGTTCCTGCCGGGCGATACCGTGTCGCCGTATCCGAAGCAGACCTGAACAGGCTGGGCAAAAGCGCACCAGAGCCAACCTATATTGATGTGCCACGTACCGGTGGCGCGATGACACTGGCTGCAACCGAAATCGGCAAGGCAGCACTGGTTGCAAAGGGCTATGCGGTGATCCTGGGCGAATATGACAGCGCCTTTGGCCGACTGGCCGACTGGATGCTGTTGCGCACACGGGTGGAACAGATCGCCCGGCGGGTGCAATTGGCAGAAATTCCCGCAACCAATCCAGAACGCTTTGTGCTGGCTCTCGGCCCCTATGCAAAGCGCGCGGATGCGGATGGGTTGTGCAAGGGGCTGAAAGATCAGAACATAGACTGTTCGGTGCGCGCGTCAGACGGCAGCCTTGCACAGGCGCAGATCAGGACACCGTAAATTCAAAGGGCAACGCCGTAGCCGAAATCTATTGGTATTGAACCGTAAATGTTGCGGTACCGGTCGTGCATGACCCTGTTGTCAGGTTTGCGGGCAGGCTGGCTGTTGCGCCAACATTGTATGAACAGCTTGTGGTATTGGAAAGCGTACAGTCTGCTGTTGACGTGGTTCCCGCTGTTATCAGGCTGAAGGCAGTAATCGAAATTACGCCCCCGGGGCAGGACATCGTAACCAATGTCGGTGCGGTAACAATCGCTGTGACCGAAACTGTGCGGGTAAAGGTCAACGTGCCCTGCGTTCCGGTTAGAGAAGCACCGCCTAGCAAACCACCACCGCTGACCGAGTTGGTGACCGAAGTTCCAATATTGTACAATTGAATTGATCCACCGAGCGGATTCGCAGGAATTGAGCCGAAATTCATGGCAGTTGATGTGCCGGAGGCCAGCGAAGTCAGTGACATGGAAACGCCCATGGTTATGGATTGACCATGTGCGGTCACCGGCACTGCCGAAAAAACCAGAACGCCAGTAATTCCTTCAAGCGCTGCACGACGAATTTTCACAGACTTACGCTCCTAAAAAGAGATAATATTTTCCCGACAAAGACTATTGATCACACGACTGTAACATCCAGCGGAACCGCGGTGCAGCTACCAGCCTGAAGCGGGGCAGGGATATTAAGGCTCAGGGCGACATAGATCGTGCACAAACCGGTAGTCACAATGGAACACCCGGTGTCGTCATAGGTAAATCCGGTGACGGCGACTGTAACGCTGCCACAGGTAATTGTCGAAGGCGCGAGGATCGATGATACCGAAACCGATACTGGTGTGGCCCGGTTGATGACCACAGTGCCGCGCGCGGTTGAACTGGCCGCCAGATAGCCTGATCCGCTCATGGCACCGGTTGTGGCGTTCATGACAACCGTGCCAACCACGGCTGCCAGATTGGAATAAGTAACAGGCGTAGTGGTCAGCACCCAGAATGCCAGGGCGTTGGCTCGATCGGGTTGAGACGTCAGCGCCAAACAAAAAAGCGCACCCAGAATGGCGCGCTTTGATGCACCCCACATCAGCCGGGGCAGGGCAAATTCCACGGAAACTATTGGTACTGAACGGTAAAGCTGGCCGTGCCTGTGGTGCACGACCCGGTGGTCAGGCTGGCGGGCAGGCTGGCGGTGGCACCCACATTATACGAACAGCTCGTAGTGTTTGACAGGGTGCAGTCCACGGTCGAAGTGGTGCCGGCTGTCACGACGGTGAAAGCTGTGATCGAAATGACGCCGCCGGGGCAGGACATGGTAACCAGCGTTGGTGCAGTCACAATTGCCTTTACCGAAACGGTTCGTGTAAAGGTCAGGGTTCCCTGGGTACCGGTCAGTGATGCACCGCCCAGCAGGCCGCCGCCGCTGACAGAGTTGGTGACCGAAGTACCAATATTGTACAATTGAACCGATCCGCCCAGGGGATTGGCCGGTATTGAACCGAAATTCATCGCGGTTGAGGTGCCCGAGGCCAGTGAGGTCAGTGACATGGACACGCCCATGGTCACTGTCTGCGCATTGGCAGCAACGGGGGCTGCGGCTAAAACGACAACACCTGCAATGCCTTCGAGGGCTGAGCGCCGAATTTTCATAGCATTTATGCCTTCTGCTGAACGCTTATCACGACAAACGTATCTGCCCCATTTTTTTTGAAGCTTCATTGATATTTATAGCAGGACTTCTATACTCGGGGCAAGTGGTAAACAAATACCGATCCAGGCGCGGCTCAGGACCATTTGGGGTTTGCGGGGTTTTGCTTGCTTAGGTGTTTGAGGGCTGCCAGTCTTGATTAGCATGCGACTCAGCGCATCCCAATACGCGGTAGACCGATAATGCGAGATTTAAGTCGGCAGCTTGTTATGGCCCCGGTTGTAATGGCCCGGATTGTCATGGTTCTGGGGCTAATGCTGATCTGCACACTATCGGCCCAAGCGACGGCGATTTTAAACCCGATCGTTGTAATCGAGCCGGGCGCGCGTGAAGCGGCGGTCAAGGTATTGAATGATCGACCCGTGGCGATGACCTACCGCATTGCCATCGTTAATCGCCGGGAATTGGCTGACGGTAAATTCGAAGACGCTGAAGATACAAAACCCGGCGAAATGTTTGCCGCCGACTTCCTGCGCTTTTCACCCCGGCAGGTCACGTTAAGTCCCGGTCAGTTGCAGTCGGTGCGTATCCTGGCCAGCAGGCCCAATGGTCTGCCGCCGGGGGATTATAAAAGTTTTCTGCGGGTTGAAGAAATTCCAACGCCGGAGGCAACTGCAGCCATAGCCGGAAATGGGGCGGCGGCCATTGCCGCATATCTGACCCAGTTAATGCCCATCACGGTCAAACAGCGCTGATACAATCCGTCAGTTTTTAGGCGGCTTGATGCCGCGTGCAAACCCGCGTGCGTTTGCCAGATCCAAAGCCCGTTCGGTCAGCAGCCAGCCTTCCACATCGACAAACCCTGCTGCCTCCATCCACGCACCCAGACAGCGCAGCGTTGGTGTCCACCAGTTGGTATCGTTATTGCCATATTCGCGACCGGGATAGAATTCGGCGACCACATCGCCACCGGGATAGCCATGGCCAATGCCACGATAGCCGCTGGCCAGATCCAGAATGGCGCTTTCGACGTGGATGGACTGCGTCGTCACCGCCGCCAGCCGGTCAAAGGCCAGCATGGGGTGGCGTAGGTGATAGATGGTGCCGAAGAAAAACACCACATCAAACAGGCCCAGATTTTCGGGCGTGATATCATAGACGCTCATTTCATATCGCTGGCAACGGTCAGGGTCATGGCCAAGCGCTGCCCGGCACAGATCGAAATTTTCCCAGGCGCGGCGATCCTTGTCCTGCAAACCCCCCAGAAAGTCCGAAAAATCGTCGATCGCTACCACTTCACGGGCACCGCGCTTCAATGCTTCAAACGACCAGAACCCATCCCACGCGCCGATATCCAGAACACGCATGCCATCAAGTCGTTCGGGTATGCCATAGGCTTCAACCGACAAGGGTGCCCAGCCTGGCGTGATCACACCATTGGGCAATTCTATTTTGTGATACCAGAATGGCAGTTCGGCAATTCTGCGCTCCAGTTCGATGACTTTCGGTAACTTTTTTGGCGTGTCATCAACCCATGCCGCGTCTGCGCGTGCCTGTTGATCCAGCTGTCGCTGGAACAGATCAAAAAATGCATCTTCGATCGCACGCGTATAGGCTTTCTCATCGCGCAGGGATGAATTTTCCATTTTAATCCGCTGGCTCTTGCGTAGATCTGCCAGTTGATCAGGGTCCGAGGCCAGACGGATTGCAATCGCAATATAATCTTCGATGTCGCGCCCGACCCATTCCGGATGGCCAAGGCGTGTTACCAGTGATACGCCGACGCGGGCGGGGTGAAACCGGCCCGCCAAAGTCACGCAGGGCACGCCCATCCATAACGCATCGCATGTCGTCGTGGTGCCGTTATAGGGAAACGGGTCGAGGGCAATATCAATTTCTGCATAAGGGTCAAGGTAATGTTCAGCTTTCACCCAGCCGCGACACTCGATGCGCGCGGGATCAACGCCCAGCAGGGCAAACTCACGCCTGACCCGATCGCATGTTTCGGGGTCTTCCAGCGTCACCGATTTCAGGATCAGTCTGGCGTTCGGTACGGATATTAGAATGCGCGACCAGGCACGCAATGTCGTATCCGATACTTTGGTGAAATTGTTGAAGCAGCCAAAGGTCACAAAGCCGTTTTCAATGCATGGTGGCGGGCTCACCGGATAGTCGCCCTCCGGCGGGCGATAACAGTTGAAACCGCATGGCAGCCGAATGATTTCTTCGGTATGGAAATCCTGTGTCATCCCGACCGGGTCAGCCCATTCATCGGACACTCGATAATCGATTACCTCAAGCCCGGTGGTGTTGGGGTAGCCCAGCATGGTGACCTGCACAGGTGCCGGTTTGTGGGCAAACAGTGTCAGTCTGTTGCCGCCGGTATGCCCGCTCAGGTCCACCAGCACGTCAATCCCGTCTGCACGGATCTGGCGCGCGCAGTCCTCGTCGGAGACAGCAACGATCCGTCGCCAGTAATCAGCGCTGGCGCTTAGTTTTTCGCTGACCGGATCGGGTACAAACGTATTGTCGTAACAATAGATTTCGACGCGGTTCTGGTCATGATTGGAAAACAGTGGCCAGGTGAAATGGCTGACCACGTGCTGTCGGAAATCTGCTGATACATATCCGATGCGCAATTTTCGATTGTCGAGTGGGCGTGAGCGCGGTGGTTTTACGTTTGGTTGCTGGAACAGGTGGCCCCAGGCCCGATGCTCATCTGCGATCAATTCAGGAACATTGTTTTCATCGTAGTTCAAAAGGAAAAGCAGATTGGAATGCAGCGCGGAATTTTTGGGATTGATCCGGACCATCCGGTCATAAATTCTAGCCGCCGCCTGTAGTTGTCCCAGGTCCTTGAACAGGCCAGCCATGCCATTATAGGCAGCCTCGGATTCCGGGATGATTGCCATTGCTTTGGCAAAGGCTTCCAATGCATCAGGGCTCTCCCGGCGTGTGACTTTCATCAGGCCAAGATTGTTCCAGTTCGACACCATATTGGGGTCAATATGGGTGCCATAAATCAGCACCTGATGCGCGCGTTCCATGTGATTGAGGTCGCGCAGGATATTGCCGAAATTGCCAAGACTTGCTGCGGCCCCCGGATCAAGCGATATAGCAACAATGTGCTGTTCGAAACTTTCCGTGATCTCGCCATCTTCGTGAAGAAGTGCGGCAAGATCGGCGCGCATGCGGGCATTCATCGGTTCGCAGGCAAGACCACCGCGCAAGGCAGCGATGCCTTCGCGCCGATGGCCAAGATTGACCAGCCCCATAGCCATATTGCCATAGGCCGGTCCCATATCCGGCTTCAGCCTTATTGCCAGGCGCAGGTGATCGACAGATTTTGCAATCTCGCCCCGCTCGCGTAGGATTGCCGCCATCAGATTGTGGCCCTCGGGAAAACGCTGGTCGTGTTCCAGCGCCAGGGCAAGAATCTCCTGCGCCTCCTCCAGCCGCTCCAGATCCATAAGCGCCTTGCCAAGGGTGAAGGCCGCCTGACGTCCCCTGGGGTCAAGATAAACCGCGCGCGCATAGGAGGTAATCCCCGCAGCCTCGCCTGCAAAGGCGGCTATCGCCAGCCCCAGCGCCAGATAGACCGATGAGAATGCAGGATCTATCACCGCACATCTTGCATACGTTTCGGCAGCGTCTCTGACTCTGCCTGCAACCTGCAATGATCGCGCATAAGCGTAGTGGGTTTCCCGTCGGTACGGTGCGCTGAGTGCGGCCCGGCGCGCAAACCGGATGCCTGCTGCCTTCGGGTCATTATGTTCGGTGACCGTTTCATCACCAAGGTCGGTTGCCAGATCCCCCAGCGCTTCAATCTGGGCGGGATCGCGCATAAGCTCAGCCAGAAATCCTTGAATCGCACCGGGGCGATTACCCTGAAGCCGGGCGGCCAGCCCCAGGACTCTGTAGGCTGTGGGAACAAGCGAATCAAGTTTCAGGGCGCGATGGGCGGACGCCACAGCGTCTGCAATTTTTCCATTCTGCAACTGGGCTATGGCCAGGTTTACATGGGCATCGGGCCTATCAGGCCGATAGGATATCGACTCCCCCAGAAGATCCTCGGCAAGGGCTGTATCGCCCAACGCATGCTTGATCACGCCCAATGCCAGCAAGGCTGCCCAATGATCCGGCCTTTGTCGGATAACGCGGGCATAGGCATGGGCTGCGTTGAACAGGTCGCCGGTACGCTGAAGCCGGTCACCTTCGGCAAGCCATTCATCAATTATGGCATCCCAGCGCGATCTTTCCATGGAATCTGGTAACTGGGTCGATTGCGCCATTGTTCAGGCCTGTTGGCTTATACTAGATTTAGCGAGTATATAGGGTTCATTCGGCAGATATAGCATGATCTTGGGAATGTCTTAATTTATAGTGGGTTTTCGTCATAGCCACGGCACACGTTGGGAGCTGACGGCGGCAATGGCGGCAAGTCTGAAAACAGTTGGGCAACGAATGCGGCTTGGTTCCGGCAAACTCATCACTTCGAATCGACGCGGGCAGCGTCTGGTGGTGCTTGTGCTTGTACTTGGAAATTTGAGCGGGTGCGGTTGGGTCTCTTCCAAGTTCGACAATTTAATGCCGGGGGGGCTTTTTTCCCGGTTCAGGCACGCTGATCCACTACCGGCAGGTCCCGATGGCCAGATGCAGGCGACCGGACCAGCGCCGCAGACCGCCAGTACGCAAATGGTTGAGCGGGCTGAAATGCCAACACCGTCGACCGGCGAACCAGCGGTTCCACCTGCGATGACGCCGCCAACCGTTCCCGTACTTCCGGCAGCAAATGTCGCCACCATGACTGACGCCGAATTGCGGCTACGGGTTGCAGCGATTGACCAGCAGATGCAGTTGGTTCGCACCGACCTGAACAATGTGCGTCCATCCATTGACCGGTTGGTCCGAATGGAAGGTGACATCAGGCAGCTGGTCCAGCGGCTGACTCAATTGTCATCGGCCTCAGGACCAGCGGCTGCGACACCACCTAAGGATGCCAATCGGGCCAAATCCCCCGACCGCTCACTTGAAAAGCCGATGAAAGCGCCAACCGTCCCAGCCAGGCCGCTGTCGAATGATGTTCCTGTCGCAACCGGTGATGTTGACCCGCTTTTTGCCGATACCGCGCAATTTGCCATTCATCTGGCCTCGTATCGATCAGAGCTCAGGGCGGCCCAGGGCTGGCGCGACTATCAGCAACATTTTCAGCCGCTGATAAACGCACTACAGCCAAGGGTGCAGGGTATTGATTTCAATGATGGGCGGGGTCTTTTCTTTCGTCTCAAGGGTGGCCCGTTCGAAACACGTGCGGATGCGCAAAAATTATGTGATGCCATCCACGAACGTGGGGAATTCTGCAAAGTTGAAGAGTTCTCCGGCACGCCGCTTGCCCAGGCAACCGCGGCCAAATAGGCTCTGTGGCATGAATTTTTGTCAATCTAGGTGGTTTAATTAGGGTATTCTTGGGATATGTTGGCCCATGGATAATGTGAAAGTAGCTTTCGCCTGAGTTGGTAATGTTGCGGAAATTTCCGGACAAGGCTTATGCCGGATTAACCATAAATCCCATTGGCGGCAAGATTTAGCTGTTCAGGCGGTTCTTATGATTAGCAGCGCCCTCCTGGCCATCGTCGTTTTTGGTCTGATGGGCATCGTTACCTATGGATTGTCCCATGTGGTGCCGCTTGTGTTTGACAGCCTGCCAAATGTTCTGATCACGCGAAAACGGATTGAAGCCAAACAGAAAATTGAATATGGACTGCTGCAGAAGATCGAGGCCGCGAAAGTTCAGCGCAAATCCATTGATGAAAGTCTGAACCTGGCCGAACGCGATCATCGCGTTGTGACCAATCGACAGTCAATGTTCCCACCTGACAAACCTTTACCGGTGGTTGAACTGGGTAATGCCATTCAGACCAACAAGATGTTTGAGATCTTTGTCCATAATACAGCCGTCCGCAGGGCACGGCGTACCGAAGTAGTGCCTCCGTTCAATCCGTTCTGGGAAGAACCGCGCTATGTGCTGGTGTGGGCAAGCGATTTATCCGAGGCTCGCAATATCGTCAACAATGCCTATCCCCAGGAAAAGGAATGGCATGTTGAATTTCGCGGCGAGGTCAGCCTGTGAGTGGCGATGTCGTCCTGAGTCTGATCGGACTGGCGGGGTCGCTTGCATTTTTCGGCCTGATGGCTGTCGTCTTTGGGCGTGCGGTCACCGCAGCACAGGAACGTTTCCGAACACTTGAATATGAACTTGAGCGGATGGAAGCGCGTTGCGAAACGCTGGAGCGCGAACTTGAGCAGATTACTGCCGACAATGATTCGCGCGAAGTCCGGATAGATCAGATCAAGGAAGAAACCGAGTCCCTGCGCGAGCAGACCAATAACATCATCTCGCGCGCCAATAGCATCTTTTACATTTTTAACGACCGATGGACATCAGCGGATGACGAGTTTCTGGTTCCAGTCCGGAATCTTGCTATGTTCGGGCGGTCATTGCACCGGCAGGTTATCGAAAGCTGGTCCGAGGGCAGAAGCTATATCGTCTGGGCGCCGCGCCTTGATGTGGCCTTGCGACAGGTTGAGACGCGCTTTCCTGTAACCGGCGGATATCTTGTCGGTGCTGCTATTTCCTCACCGCTCAAGCTTGCCCCAAAATGGAACTACAAGGGTGTCCCAAAAGATGCCGCCAAGGATTCAGCCGCCGGATCGAAGTCAGATTAGCCGGCCGAGGGCTGAGGGGACTGTGAACCAATCAGCGGCGCTTCGCGGATCGGCCAATGGGCGGCCGAGGACATAAGCGCAAGCAGCGCTGCAACAATCCAGACCGGGTCGTAGCTGGCAAACAATTCAACGGATACACCTCCAGCCCATGCGCCCAAAAAGCCGCCTAGCTGATGGACAAAATACACAATGCCAAACAGCGTCGATACATATTGTGTTCCATGCAGCTTGGCCACCAGCCCATTAGTCGGCGCAACAGTTGAAAGCCATGTGATGCCAAGGGCCGAAGAAAAGAGGATGAAAGTCATCGAGGTTTTTGGCGATATCATGAACACGGCAATTGTCAGCGCCCGGATCAGATAAAGTCCGCTCAGAATCTTTTTCAGTTGAAAATGCTGGCCCAGATAACCAACCGAATAACTGCCAATCATATTGCCAATGCCCAAAAGCGCCAGCGCGGTTGCCCCCATGGAAACCGGCAGATTGCATGCGGCGATCACACCGGGCAAATGGGTTGCAACAAATGCTACATGGAAGCCGCAGACAAAAAATCCAAAGGCCAGCAGACGATAGCTTGGGTCCGCAAGCGCCAGTTTCAATGCTGCATCCAGCCGCAGTGGTGCGGCTGAGGTCGTTGTCCGTTGGTCGTCACTTTCCGGGTCCTGCATTGCAGGAGCTGCGCTTAGCAAATATCCCAGGGGGATGCTCGCGACCATCAGGCAGACAAAAATCCAGAGCGATGTCTGCCAGCCAGCATTTTCGATAAGAAGTGCTGAAACCGGTGCCAGCGCGAACTGCCCAAAAGAGCCGCCAGCCGATACTATTCCCATGGCCATTGACCGACGTTCGGGGGGGACAATTTTTGCAACCGCGCTTAGAACCACGGCAAAGCCACAGGCGGAGACACCGATGCCTGTCAGAAACCCCAGACCAAGATAGGCCCCAACAGGATCCTTTAGCAGGTTGAAAAGCGCCAGACCGGCTGCATAAATTCCAAGTCCCGCACCCAGAACGGGGCCGGGCCCATACTTGTCGCTGGCCATACCGGAAATGGGCTGAAATACCCCCCACAGCAATTGTTGCAAGGCCATTGCAAGGCTGAAAACGCCCAGGCCCAGACCCAGATCCCGGTCCATCGGTTGCAGGAATAGTCCGAAGGACTGCCGCAGTCCCATACCCAGGCTCAAAACCAGGGCCCCTGCTGTGAGCGACAGGCCAAGGGGCCATCTTTTAGTCATTTTGTACTCTTTCAGTCGGCGCGTTCAGATTTACTGTGATGGTCCAGGTCAGCCCTATCCGGTCGTTGCATCCAACCTAATAATGGCTTGAGCGGAATGATCCAGGCAAATCCGGCAATCACATAAAAAATTGTCTGAACAATCAGATCATCGCCCAATATTCTGACGGCAAGTGACATGGCCGCCAAAGCATAGACCGGCAGCCAGATGAGCAAAAT
>CAISDR010000603.1 GCA_903884125.1 uncultured bacterium | reverse complement strand
GTGCTGACCGTGACCGGTCGCGGTGCCAAGGAAGCCGATGGTGTCAAATTCCTGCATCGCGGCATTGCTGGCCGTGCTTTCCAGCGCCAGTTTGAACTGGCCGAACATGTACGGGTAACCAGCGCCACACAGGAAAACGGTATTCTGCATATCGAACTGATCCGCGACGTGCCCGAAGCTGCCCGTCCGCGGAAGATTGAAATTACAACCCAGGTAAATGGCCCGACCAACCTGATCGAGTCCGTAGCCCAGGCTGCCTGATTTTCCGCCTGGTCATTTCGTCTCTCCTAAACTGACCGCTCCGGGATAAAAACCGGAGCGGTTCTTTTTTTTGTCCGCCTGTCTGTGCTATGGCTTGGTTCATGATCATCCGGATACTGGACGAAAAAGATCGGGCGCGTTTCAGAAAACTGCGACTGGACGCTTTGGATAGCGATCCGGACAGCTTCATGATGACGCTGGAGGAGGAACGCGCGGTTCCGCGCATGCTGATCGAACAATTGCTGGAACACCCGCGGCCCAACAGTTTTTTTCTGGGCGCCATGGATGGTGGTGGTCTTGTGGGCATGGTGGGTGCAAATACGGCCCCTCAGCGCAAACGCCGTCATCTGACTGAAATCCTGTCGCTCTATGTAAAGCCCAGTCACAGGGGTCAGGGTCTGGGGCGGCAATTGATGCTTGATGCAATCACGCGCACATTTCGGGTACCGGAAATCCGTCGCATCAGATTACAGGTGGTGTCGGATAATCGCGGGGCCATAGCGCTTTATCAATCCCTGGGCTTTCAAGAAACCGGGCATGAGCCTGAAGCCTATTTTGATGGCATGCGCGGTTTTGATCTGCTGGACATGAGCCTGGTTCGGCCCCAGACTTTGCTTGCCTGACCTGACGAAACGTACCTTTTGGAAACGGTGCAATGACCAAACTATCCAATTCCGCCGCCCGTGATGTGGAAAGCCTGATCCACCCGTTTACCAATCTGGCGACCTTTCGCGATACCGGGTCCATGGTGATCAGCCGGGGCAAGGGTATTCATGTCTTTGATGAAAGCGGGCGCGATTATATCGAAGGCATGTCAGGATTATGGTGCACCTCCCTTGGCTGGGGCGAGGAAGAACTGATCGATGCCGCCATCGCCCAGATGCGCCAATTGCCCTATTACCACCAGTTCAGCGGTAAAAGTCATGATCCGGGGATCGCGCTGGCCGAACGGCTCAAGGATATGGCGCCGGTGCCGATGTCAAAAGTATTTTTTACCTGCTCGGGATCAGAGGCAAATGACAGTCAGGTGAAGTTCGCCTGGTATTTCAACAATGCACTGGGCCGAACAAAGAAAAAGAAAATCATCTCGCGGCAGAAAGCTTATCACGGGGTAACTGTCATGGCGGCCAGCCTGACCGGTCTGCCCAATCTGCACCGCGACTTTGATTTACCTATCGCACCTGTTTTGCACACCACATGTCCCCACTACTGGCGCGACGCGGAACCGGGCGAAACTGAACGTGATTTTTCTGCCCGTCTGGCGCGCGATCTGGAAGCCCTGATCGAACGCGAGGGACCGGACACAATCGCTGCCTTTATCGCCGAACCGGTGATGGGGGCGGGCGGGGTGATCGTGCCGCCCGAAGGATATTTTGAAGCGATCCAGCCGATACTTGATGCCCATGACATACTTATGATCGATGATGAAGTAATCTGCGGGTTTGGCCGCACCGGCAATGATTTTGGTGCGCGCACATTCAATATGCGGCCCGACAGCATTTCGGTTGCAAAGGCTTTATCCAGTGCCTATCAGCCGATAGGTGCTGTGATGATTTCCGAACGCATGTATCAGGCGTTTCTGGATGAAAGCCGAAAGCTTGGTGCATTTGGCCACGGCTATACCTATTCGGGACATCCGGTTGCCGCCGCCGTTGCCCTCAAGACGCTCGAAATTTATGAGAAACGAAGAATTTTCGATCACGTGCGCAAGGTGGCACCAAAGTTCCAGGCACGATTAAAGGGGTTGCGCGATCATCCGCTGGTGGGCGAGACACGTGGCGTCGGCTTGATTGGTGCCATCGAACTGGTGGCCGACAAGGCGACGAAAAGATCATTCGCGCCTTCGGTCGGCATTGCGGCAAAGGGCGTTGTCGCTGCCCAGCAGGAAGGGTTTATCACCCGCGCAATCGTGGAAACGCTGGCGCTTTGCCCGCCATTGATCATCACCGAAACAGAAATTGACGAATTATTTGATCGCATGACCCGTGCGCTGGATCGCCTGGAAGCAGATGCAACCATGGGCAAGTGGCGCGAGATACGTTAGTTCGCTACACACCTTTGGTCAGGTCATCAACCTGACGCAGGGTCGGAAACCAATAGGCCCAGAGTGATGCCACCAGTATCGTGCCAATGCCCCCAAGGGCTGCCGCCGGGACCACACCAAACAGCGCGGCGGTAATCCCGCTTTCGAATTCGCCCAGCTGGTTTGAAGTGGTGATGAATATGGAATTCACGGCTGCCACCCGGCCGCGCACATCATCTGGCGTTGACAATTGAACCAGCGTTGATCGGGTGAAAACGCTGATTTCGTCGGCAATGCCAAGCAACATCATCAAGAAGCACGACCACCAGAAAACGGTGGAAAAGGCAAAAAGCACCGTAACGGCACCAAAAGCAAATACGGCCCCGAGCATGAACGTGCCACCGTGGCGCACGATGGGCCAGCGCGCCAGCAGGGCCGCGGATAACAGCGCACCCACCGACATGGATGTCCGCAACAGTCCCAGCCCATCTGCACCTACATACAGAATGTCATGGGCAAATACGGGTAGCAGCGATGTGATACCACCCAATAATACCGCCGCCATATCAAGTGTGATCGCCCCCCAGATCGCCCTGCGCGACCGCAGAAAGCGAAGGCCGCCCAGGATCCGGGGCAACCCCGATTCATTGCCCACATCCATGACCTGGGCGCTTTTCAGCTTCATCGTCATGCCAAGAAAAATGGTCAGCAACATGGAAAGTGCAATGGCCGCATAGGCCAGTTGCTGATCAAGGGCGACCATAAAGCCGCCAATTGCAGGACCAGCTATTGTGGCAGCTTCCATAAGGCTGGATTGAATGGCAATTGCCCTGGGCAATAACGCGCGGTCAACCACCAATGACAGCAGCGCCTGATTTGATGGCAGTTCGAGGCCCTGGGCGGCCCCAATCCCGGCAACCGCCAACAATATCAGCCCAAGGGATGCAGTATTGGTGGTGGTCATCACCAAAAGACCCACATAGCAGCCAAGCTTGATGATCTGGCACAACGTCCATATCTGCCGCCGGTCGCGCCTGTCCAGCACGGCACCCGCACCCAGTCCAAGTGCGATGGCCGTAGAAAATTGTACCAGTCCCACAAGACCCAGGTCGAAAGCGCTGGAGTTCAGACTATACACCTGCCAGCCAACGGCGACCGTCTTTATCTGTGAGGCAAGAACGGAAACTACGCGCCCGCCAATAAAAAATACAAAGGGGCGCTCCAGTAGTCGCGCAGGCGGTTCACTTGTCGATTCCATTGGACAAGTCTAGCCGGGTGCAGCGTTTGACCCAAGTGGGCCACGAAAAATTTTGATCAGCTGGCTTTTGCAGATTTCTGCCTCAGGCCTCCAACCCCTTCAAGGATTGCCTCGGCCAAGGCTTCGGGAGACGCCTTGACGCCATAGAGAACGGAATTCGTGAAATCCGTGGCCGTCAGCCGGGCACCAAGCAGGTTCATGTGAATACCTTCAATCCGCCGGCAGCTGGCCGCACTAAGATCCGCACCGCGCAGATCGGTCTGGCGCATGATTGCCCCATCAAGACGGGATGACAGCGCGCGTGTTGGCCCCAGTTGCAAGGGCGCTAGCGTGCAATTTCGCATATCCGCGTGATTCAATTTTGCGCCGGATAAATTTGCACCGCGCAAATCCGCATCCACCAGCCTGACATAACGCAGATCCGCGCCTTCAAGATGTGCTGCCTGCAGTTTGGCGCCGGTCATATTCAATCCGTAGAAAACAGCGGCTTCGCCCTTGATCGCGGTCAATTCGCGCACTGAAAGCAGATCGCCTAATGAACGCAGGTCATAGCCATCCAGCAGTGCTGGTTTGCCCACGCGCCCGCCGGTTTTAACGAACTGCTCATGGGCGGAAATGATTTCGTCAATCGGCGCTGAAAGTTCGGCAATGTCCCGCCCGGCCAGCGCATCAGTCAACGCCAATGCCAGTTCGGCCCTGTCCACCTTTGCCTGTTTCAGGTTGGTCGCGACCATGATCGCACCTTTAAGGTCAGCACCCGACAGATCGGCACCAGACATATCCGCGTTTTCCAGATTGGCGCCTGTAAATGTCGCATTTCTGAGGTTCGCGCGAACCAGCTTGCTGTCACGCATGATGGCGTCGGTGAAATCCGCCTTCATAGCCACCACGCCCGATAGCTTTGCTTTAGCCAAATTGGCATTGGCAAGGTTGGTGCCGTTCATTTCGGCTGCGCCAACTTCGTGTTTCATCACGATAAAGCCGCTGTTGCGATCTTTTGATGCCATTGACCCTTCGCGCATGTCGGCATCCATCAGGTCAGCACCAATTAGATTGGCACCGCGAAGGCACGCACCGCGTAGATATGATCGTCGCAAATCAGCATTTTCAAGGATGGCGCCACGCAGGTCTGCGCCAAAAAATATGGCGTTGCGTAACTGTGTCCCGACAAATCGCGCACCGACCAATAGCGCGCCGGTAAAGTCGGCGTCATTCAGATTGCAGTTGGAAAAATCCAGTCCACTGGCATCCTTGAAGTTCAGCGACGCGCGTGCGCCGCCAATCTTTGCAGATTGCAGCATTGCATGCCGACGGACGATCATCGTCACGTCCATCTGGGTCAGGCGGGGGCGCTGAATCGCCTCGCTGGATTGAGCCATGGTCTAGCCTCTAATAATCGGGCAAAATCCCGACCATCGACTATCTACCCGGATCAGTTAACGTTTGGTTGAGATCGGTGGGTCCAATTCGGCAAGCCAGATGCCAGCACGGCGCTCAAGTGCGAATCCGCGTTCCATCGGGCGGCTGTTTGACTGGGTGCCGCGGGCACACAAGCTGCGATAGCCCATGGCAAGGGCAAGCATGTCCCGCCTTTCCAGAACCTCGTCATCGCTTTCCAGGGCGCAGATGATTTCTGCACGCATTTGTCCACGCCATATGCCGGTTGAAGTCTGGAATATCTGGACGATGGTTAGAGCATTGATGTGGAAAAGCCTGTGGGCCAACGATTCCATCTGGTGGCGACGTTGATCATCGGATGCCAGCTTCAGCGCCAGAATGACATAGGGCTCTGCCAGTTCTTCGCCCAGCGCCAGGCCGACGGCATCAATCGCCTCGTCCCGGCTTGGCCCGACAGGTGAACAGGCAATAGCAACCCCGATCAGCCCCGCGCTCAACTGCGACCGGGTCCGACCAACCCAGTTGGGCATCAAGTGGCAATTTCCGCTTGATTTCATTGGTCAGAAAATATCCGCGTGCATTTTCATGATATTTTCGCCACCGGCTTCTATTCGATCAAGCTGGGCTGCTGTTTCAGGAACCATGCGCTCCATCCAATGTCTCGCGCATATCAGTTTGGCTTGGTAAAAGTCGCGACGCCCTGGCGTGCCTGATTCAATTTCGGCAATTCGACGCAGCGATACCGCGGCCAGTTCCGTCCAGGTCAAGGCGATGGCCGTAATGCCCATCATGCGCAGATATTCGCTGGCGCCAGCACCGGCATTGTCCGGGTAGGCGCGCGCGTTTGCCGCAAACCACATGGTCGCACGTTGCAATCTGTCGACCGCGGTTTTCAGTGGTGCAATAAAGGCGGCCATACGCTCATCCGCGCTGTAGGTGTTGATCGTGCTGTGTATAAGCTGGAAAAAGGTCATGGCCGCACGCCCACCTTTTGCCGACAGTTTGCGCCCGACCAGATCCAGTGCCTGCACACCATTTGTGCCTTCGTATATCTGCAGAATTCGCGCATCGCGGACGAACTGTTCCATCCCGGTATCGCGCACATAGCCGGCACCACCAAAACACTGCATGGCCGCATTTGTACTTTCAAATCCCATATCAGTGAAAAATGCCTTGATCACAGGGGTCAGCAGATCACCAAGATCCTGAGCGCGATTTTTTACAGATTCGTCTTGGGCGGCCCGTGCTCTGGCATTTTCCATGGCCAGCCAGAGGCCCAGCGCACGTGCACCTTCCACAAAGGAACGAATGTTCAAAAGCATGCGCCGCACATCCGGGTGCACGATGATCGGGTCAGCGGGCAGTTCCGGGTTTTTCACCCCTGAAATCGACCGCGCCTGCAATCGGTCCCGCGCATATTGTGCGGCGTTCTGATAGGCGATTTCAGCCTGGGCCATGCCCTGAAACCCGACACCCAGGCGGGCCATGTTCATCATGGCAAACATGCCCGCCATTCCCCGCGATCTGGGTGCCGTTGTGGCCACAGGACTGTCGGTTGCCCCTTTGGTTGTGGATGCTTCCGGCTTTGGTCCAATCCGATAGCCGATTGCATTCTCATAGACCAGAACCGCTGTTGCATTGCCCTTGATTCCCATTTTTCTTTCAACTGCAGTGCAGGTGACGCCATTGCGCGGGCCAAGTGTACCATCACTGTTCACCAGGAATTTGGGAACCAGGAACAGATTTACCTGACCAAGGTCGTCCCTGACCTGGCCATGTTCATCCGGGATTTTTGCCAGGACCAGATGCACGATGTTCTCAGTCAGGTCCTGATCGCCGCCGGAAATATAAATCTTGGTACCGTTTATCCGATACGTGTCATCAGGCTGTTCACTGGCGCGGGTTTTCATCAGGCGCAGATCCGTGCCGCAATGAGGCTCGGTCAGATTCATGGTGCCTGTCCAGGTACCCCGGACCATTTTAGGTATATAAAGACGCTTGATTTCATCAGGTGCGAATCCCATAAGTGCAGCGCTGGCTGCACCGGTCAGGCCTGCATACATGGAGAATGCCTGATTTGCCGACGTCATCATTTCATTGACGGCCATTGCGACGACCGCAGGCACGCCAAAGCCGCCATAAGACTCTGGCATGGATAACCGGTTCCAACCCCCATCACAAAATGTCCGATAGGCATCCGCAAAACCGGTCGGTGTCCTGACGATGCCGTTTTCCAGATGGCAGCCTTCTTCATCGCCAATCCGATTTAGCGGATGGAGCACATTTTCAGCAATCGCAGCAGCCCCGTTCAGGATGTCATCAATGGTGTCCCGCGACATGTCTGCAAAACCCGGCAGGTGGCTTGCCTGATCGACGCCCAGATAGTCGAAGAGCACGAAACGGATGTCTTCGAGCGGTGCAGTATAGGTTGGCATGACGTATATTCCGGATGATTTGGGGATTTGGCGATGGTGGCGGCTATCGATTTCATTTCAGATTGCCCCGTAAAATCAATAGAGGCGCAATGAACAGGAATGTGAGTTCAATCGTCTGTCAAGCGGGAAGCTTTCGGATATTTTTTCATTCCTGGCTTGCAACTGGCGGCATACCGCGCCAACGTGG
>CAISDR010000602.1 GCA_903884125.1 uncultured bacterium | reverse complement strand
GCCTATTACCCGGTACAGGTTGAAAAGCTGCTGGCCCGTTTTGAGGTGCTGGAAAAAGATGGCGCCAGCGAAAAACTGGCGGCTGGTCTGTCGCCGGAAGAGCGCATCATTTTAAACGAGATGCTTGATCATGCCCGCGCGATCCGCGCCGAAAAGGCACAGGCAAAAGCACAGGCACGCAAGCCGGACGTGCTATCCCTGATCAATTCTTGGGGCGGTGTGACGGTCGCCTATCGCAAGCGGCTGATTGATGCGCCAAGCTATACGCTCAACCACGAAGAAGTCGCGCTGGCACTGGAAGAGGGTATTTCATTTGCCGAAGGTCTGACACCTGTCCGTATCGAGGTTGACGCTTTCGGTCATGCCAGCGCGCTGGTGGTCAAGGATGCGAGCACCAATGGCGAACGGGTCATGCCCGCGCGTTCCATTCTGGTTGCCGCGGGCACGCAGCCCAACACGGTTTTAGCGCGCGAGGAACCTGAACATTTCAAGCTGGATGGCAAGTATTTCAGGGCTATCGATGAAAATGGCAACGCGGTCAGCCCCGAGCGCGTGTCAAAGCCGGATCAGGTGGAGGTTGTTGTCCAGCGCCGCGCTGACGGGCGCGCGGTCAGCTTTTTTGGCGACCTGCATCCATCATTTGCAGGCAATGTGGTCAAAGCCATGGGTGGCGCCAAACAATCCTATCCGATCGTCTCTGCAATGTTGAACCGTGTTGAAATCGGTGCACGCAGCGATGATGGTTTTCTGGCCATGATCAACGGCGAGTTCCGCGCTGTGGTGCGCGCCGTCAATCGCCTGACGCCGAATATTGTCGAGGTTGTGGTTCATGCCCCGCGTGCCGCACGCGCTTTTGAACCCGGCCAGTTTTATCGCCTGCAAAATTTTGAAGCAACCGCCAGGCGCTATCAGGGCACCATCCTTTCCATGGAAGGACTGGCCATGACTGGCGCATCCGTTGATCGTGAACAGGGATTGTTGTCAACAATCGCGCTGGAAATGGGCGGATCTTCGGACCTGTGTGCGCAACTGACACCGGGTGAGCCGGTTATACTGATGGGACCAACCGGCACACCAACCGAGATCGAAGCCAATGAGACCGTTGCACTGGTTGGCGGCGGTCTGGGCAATGCGGTTTTGTTTTCCATCGGTCAGGCCGCGCGCGCCAAAGGGTCGCGGGTGTTATATTTCGCGGGCTATAAAAAGCTTATCGACCGTTACAAGGTTGATGAAATCGAACGCGCCGCCGATCAGGTGATCTGGTGTTCGGATGAAGCACTGGGTTTTGTGCCCGGCCGTCCGCAGGATATGACCTTTGTCGGCAATATCGTCGAAGCCATGCTGGCCTATGGCGCGGGCAAACTGGGTCAGCAGACCATCGCATTGGCAGATGCCGAACGCGTCATATGCATCGGTTCGGATCGCATGATGGCCGCGGTTGCCCATTCCTTGCAGCAGGGGGCACTCAAACAGGCAGCCCCCAGCGTGCGTGTTGCCATCGGATCAATCAATTCACCCATGCAATGCATGATGAAGGAGGTATGCGCCCAGTGTCTTCAGGCACATATTGATCCTGTGACCGGCGAGCGGACTTATGTG
>CAISDR010000601.1 GCA_903884125.1 uncultured bacterium | reverse complement strand
GGGCGTCAGATTGTCGCCCGCGTGGTTGGATAACTCGGTCACCCACGCACCGGCAACAACACGATGGCGGCGCGCCAGCACCGCGCGTCCGGAAGCGCTCAGCGGCGCATTCGGATCGGCAACGATAGGCTTGCGTGTTATCAGACTTATGCGCGCAATGGCATTGGCTGGCACCGTATGGGCAGGTTCCGGGGACAGGGTGCCAAGATCGATAATGTTGTGGATTTTCTCTACATGACCGTCCAGTTCCTGCGTGCCGATCCGCAGTGTCAGTCGTTCGCCCAGTTGCAACGGCTCCGGGTCGAGCCAGATCAGTTGAAGATCCAGATGATGGCCCACATGGGGGGCCTTACCGCGATGATGGGCAATGGCGCCGCGTTCGATCAGAATCTGCCTGTCCAGGGTAAAGGCGATGCTTTGTCCGGCCTGTGTGCCGGACGTTGATTTGACCTTACCCCAGTTCAGGATTTCGGCCACGCGCGCTTTGCCGCCCGAAGGAGCAAAAATCAGTTCATCGCCCAGCGCCAGACGGCCTGAGTCAATCCGGCCAACAATTATGCGCTTGTCGTCGCGAAACCAGATGTCCTGCACCGAAAATCGCAAATCGGCATCAGGCAGTTTTGCTATGGGGCTTAGCTGATCCAGCGCATCAAGCAGGCTTGGGCCGCGATACCAAGCGGTCAGGGGGCTGATGGTTGCGATATTGTCACCCGCGCGGGCGGATACGGGAACAATCGCTCTGGGTTTCAGCTTGAGCCTGCCCAGATAAGCGCGGATTTCGTCGGCAAGCGCATTGAACCGCACTTCATCATGGTCGATCAGATCAATTTTGTTGATGGCAACCAGTACTTGTCCGATCCCAAGCAGCGACAGCAGATTGGCGTGTCGTCTGGTTTGTTCGCCCATGCCCTGCGCTGCATCGATGACCAGTATGGCGGCCTCTGCCGCAGCTGCGCCGGTCAGCATGTTTCGAAGCAGTTCATGATGGCCCGGCGCATCGATAATAACATAAGGGCGTGCTCTGGTTGAAAACCAGATTCGGGTCGTATCCAGCGTGATGCCCTGATCACGTTCCAGTTCAAGTGCATCCAGAAGGAACGACCATTCCACAGGACGACCACGCTTTGCAGCTGCCGTTTCCAGTTCCCGCACTTTGCCGGCTTCGATTGTGCCTGTGTCATACATCAATCGCCCGATCAGCGTCGATTTCCCATGATCGACATGGCCGACAATAACAATCGGAAAAATTCGCTTTGCCGCATCGTGTTCCGGCGGGACAAACTGTTTGGGGTCCATGTTCATGTGGCTGCGCCCTTACATATAGCCATGGACGCGCAGGCGTTCAAAAGCATGCTCGGAATCATGGTCCATCACGCGGCCCGCACGTTCCGGTGCGCGGGTTGCTTCCAGTTCGGCAATGATCTCCGGGATGGTGGTGGCGGTGGAGTCGATTGGCAGCGTGATGCCTTTTTCACCCAGTGAGCGATAGCGTTTCCCATCGCGCGCGAAATAAAGTGGCACCACCGGAATCCCTTCGCGCTGGGTGTAACGCCAGATATCCAGTTCGGTCCAGGCCAGCAGCGGATGAATACGCAGGTGAGTCCCCTGCGGATAATCCGTTGTGTACTGGTCCCATAATTCCGGTGGCTGGGTTGCCACGTCCCACTGACCATCTGCGGCCCGTGGTGAAAAAACCCGTTCTTTGGCGCGGGTTGCCTGTTCGTCGCGGCGAATGCCAAGGATCAGCCCGCGAAAACCGTATTTTTCAATTGCCTGGGTAAGGCCAAGGCTCTTGCGACCGGCGAGGCGGGATGCAGGCGGCAGGCTTGGATCAACCGCTTCGATTGGCGGGCAGGGATCAGCAATCAGATCCAGTTTCCATTCCTTGACGGCCCAGTCACGAAACGCATAGGTCTCGTCGAATTCAAGGCCGGTATCAAGATGGGCCACGGGAAACGGGACCTGGCCCAGAAATGCCTTCATCGCCAGCCAGATCAGTGTGTTTGAATCCTTGCCCAATGACCACAGCATGCCCAAAGGCCGGGTGCGCCGATAGGCTTCGCGCAGAATAAAAATACTTTCAGCTTCAAGTGCGTCCAGGTGGTCCACGATATCTACTCGTCTCGAACGATTGTGATCGGCATCGTATGAATGCCACATTCATCTTTGTCTTTTCCCCGCCAGCGTCCGGCGCGCGGGTCTTCGCCTTCGACG
>CAISDR010000600.1 GCA_903884125.1 uncultured bacterium | reverse complement strand
GTCTGACCGGCACTCGGCCATGGATCGCACGCTGAACCGTGACGATCTGCGTGTTCCATTGCCATGGAATACATATGTGATTGATGGCCTGCCGCCGACACCGATCTGCAATCCGGGGCCATCTGCAATCGAGGCCGTTCTGGCGCCTGCAGACGACGATGCATTATATTTTGTGGCAGACGGCACGGGCGGTCATGCATTTGCCAGCACGCTGGATGCTCATAACCGAAATGTTGCGAACTGGCGCAGGCTGCAATCGGAAAAAGAAAAAGCCAACTGAAGCGGCCTGCAATTTCGTCAGGCGCTGACTTTGGGCTTTGGCTTGCCGCTGGCCTGTGCTGCAGCCGCTGCTTTTTCATTTGCATCAAGAACGGCAACCGGATTGGTCCCGTTACCTTTGAACGACTTGGTGAACAGCGGCCAGGTTTTGGATTCAGGATAGGTGCGAGCAAGGAAGCCATATAGCGTTCTAAGCTTTGCTTCGTTCGCCCGCAGACGTTCAAGATTCATGGAATCCATGTCTGCAAGGTAACGGTCCCAATCCATCAGATTGCCGTGAATTTCGTCGCGAATGTCGCGAATGAAATTGACTGTTGCGTTAAAATTCTTGAGTGCTACCAGAATTTCTGAAGTCTGGGCATCGGCCTGGAGGAAATAGGTGTCGATCTTTTCCATTGGCTTGCGGATCAGGGATTTCATCCGCTGAATTTCCGGCCAGAAAATCTTGTCGCCATGATAGATACGCGAAAAATCATTCAGCTTGGTTGCAATACCCATGACGCGACCCGCATATTCACGCAGGGCCTCAATATAGGAAAGCTCGCGTGCCAGCGCGTCGATGCGGTCGATAACGGTCTGGCGTTCTGATGAGGCAATTTCAAGACGTTTGCAGATTTCATCCACCGCTTCCTGCACCCGCTTGCGCGTCATCGGATCTTCGGCGATCTGTTCAAGCTGCGCAATGTCGACAATCACTGATTCTTCGCCGGTCATCCAGGAAACCAGCTGGATGGTCACGCGCGCTTTTGCGATTGCCTCATGTTTGGGATCGACACTCCAGGACGCCGTACCATCCAGCAACTCACGCGGAATGGAATCGCCCGGTCGGATCTCGCGCACGAACTTCAGACCCTTTTCAACCTGGGTCAGCATATCTGCGTCGGCCTGCCCCTTGTCATCCAGTGCAAATTCACTGCGTGCGGTCGCCGTGGGCACTGTTACCTTGTTTTCGCCAAGGCGCACTTCAAGGGCGGGTGTCTTTTCAATGGTCAGCCTGAACACCGCATCAGGCAGCGCAAATAATTTATGGTGGAACATGAAATGAGTCGAACGGTCAGAACTGCACTCATAAACCTCGTCTTCGGCTGGCATACCGGTTGCGGCAGCAGGCGACGCAGGCTTTATATCGGATGCTGAAGGAGCAGTCTGTTCTGTCATTTGCGCTTTATCTAACATTCTACAGCGGCTTCGGACTGCCTGACTGCCAGATGCTATTTAATAAAAATGTAGTCTAATTCAATGGGTGTAAATAACAACAATTGGTGCATGACAAAACTGCGCCTAATGATCGCGGCAGGATATTGGGCGAAGGCCCGCTTTGATTGGGGCAATTCATGACAATTTCTAGTATGACAGGTTTTGCGCGCACAAGCGGGACGATTGAGGATAATCCATATGTACTGGAGGCAAAAAGTGTAAATGGTCGCAGCCTGGAGTTGCGTTTCCGACTGCCGCATGGACTGGATGGCCTCGAGGCGAAAATGCGGACCATCGCGGCAGATCGCCTCAAACGAGGTAATATTCAGATATCATTACAGTTTTCTGCTGCGGGGGCCAAATCCCAGACCCTTCGGGTCAACTGGGCTGCTGTTGATGAACTGGCCCATATTTTTGATCGATTGGGCGTGCGCCTTGGGGCCAGTCCGCCAAGTCTCGATGGGGTACTTCAAATTCGCGGCATTCTGGAGACCGGTGAAGTTGTTGAAACCGATGAACAGCACGCACAGCGGGAATCTGTTTTACTGGCTTCGTTCAGATCACTTATCGGTTTGCTGGACGAAAATCGCCGCAGCGAAGGGGCAAGGCTTCATACGGTACTTGTTCGGCAACTGGACGAGATCGAATCGCTTGTCCGGATTGCAGCCGCACGGGTGGCGGATCTCGGGGAAACAATTCGGGCCCGTTTGAAAACGCAAATTGCGACAGCGCTGGAGCTTGCGCCGGCCCTTACCGAAGATCGACTGGCACAGGAAGTGGCGCTGCTGCTGGTCAAGGCTGACGTGGGCGAGGAACTGGCGCGTCTGGATGCGCATGTTAGCGCCGTTCGGGAATTGCTGGGTTCCGCAGAACCACAGGGGCGAAGGCTGGAATTCATGGCGCAGGAGTTTCACCGAGAAGCAAATACACTTTGTTCAAAATCCACCGATCTGGAACTGACCCGAACCGGCATCGACCTTAAGTCCGTCATCGACCAGTTCCGCGAACAGGTTCAGAACATAGAATAGAATGGACCGGGAAACTGAGTCGGGTTTTCTGAGCGGCGTGGGGGATATTGTGAGCGAGCAGGCGATGCAGGGTGGAATTTTGCGGCGGGGCTTAATGCTGGTTGTGTCTTC
>CAISDR010000599.1 GCA_903884125.1 uncultured bacterium | reverse complement strand
TGTTACGCAAGGTGAATCGGCTTGCGTTGCGTAAGCGGGGTTATGTCAACAATAACCTTTTGAACCACCAAAGTTTAATAGCCTATTGGGGTAATTTTGCATCAGCTCAGGGATTTCAATGAAACTTGCTTTGACATACTGACTTCTTGTGTTTAGCCTTGGTTCCGGATCAGATTTCCATGCATCCAGCAAATTCGGCCAGCCAGAGCCGGACGCTGGGACTTATCCGAGGGAGGATATATTGAACCATCCGGTTATGAAATCCGCGCTTGCGGTTGCTGCACTTGTGGCTGTCCTGCCAGCGCTGGCCCAAACGACGGCTGCAGCCGACAAGAACCAATTGGAGACCATTACGGTCACCTCCCAGAAGCGTTCGACCAATATTCAGGCAGCGCCCCAGTCCATTGCGGCGTTTACCGGCACCACGCTGGCCAAAAACAAAATTCTGACGTCGGAAGATCTGGCCCATAGCGCCGTGGGGCTCAGCTTTACCCAGAATTCGCCTCAGGCACTTGAGCTGAATATTCGCGGTGTTGTAAACACACGCCTGACGGCACCGACCGCTGACCAGTCGGTCTCAACCTTTGTGGATGATGTTTATGTCAGCCGGTCGGGCAATCTGAATACCAATTTCTATGATCTTGCACGCATTGAAGTTGTGCGTGGCCCCCAAGGAGTTTTGCTTGGCAAAAACGTTGCAGGTGGTGCCATCAGTGTAATTTCTGCGGCACCGGAATTTGAACAGGCAGGCAAGCTGACCGTCGGTGTTGGCAATTATGATCTGCATCAGGCAACCGGCTATCTGACAGGCGCCCTGACCCCGGAATTGGCGGGGCGTGTGGCCTTCCAATATGTCAATCACAGCGGTTATGCGAAAGACCTTTTGCATAATGTCGATCTGGAAGATCTGGATTCCCAGCAATTCCGCGGCGCCTTACGCTACGAACCAGGCAACGGTTTCAGGGCAAATCTGGTGGTCGACTATGACAAGGATACTTCCAATGGTCCAAATCGCGTCGGCCAGCTACAGGTACCGTTCACACCACCTTATTCAGCGTTTACGTCGACCTCGGCCTGGTCAAAGGCGCGCGATCTGATTGCCGCCATTCGCGGCGGCCTTTCAATCCGCGAAAGCTTTCCGGTGTGGCCGACATTCGGTGGTGGGCAACCTTCACCGCAATGGGTCATGCATGAAAGCTTCAGCGGCATCCTGAAAATGGAAAAAGACGTTTGGTCAAATGTGACCGCGACTTCGGTCACTGGCTATCGCCAGGGACGCGCCTATACATTGTATGATCAGTCGGGCCTGGGCCCGGGCAACCCTTATGGTGTCCAGACGTTCAACCTGTTCCAGGAACCGGTGAACTTTATTGAATCAATTGATCAGGTCAGCCAGGAAGTGCGCCTGACATCAAAATATCCAAACAGCCGGTTTGACTGGATTGCCGGTGGTTACTACCAGCATGTGAATGTGCATCAGTTCAACCGTTTCTGGGGTGAAGTAACACCACTGGCGGGACCTGCACCTTTCCCGGCAAGTCCGTTAGCCGGTCCGCTGTCAGGTGAAAGTCATTGGGATGATTTCGGACATAACGAAGACATCGCAATCTTTGCGCAGGCGGGTTACAAAATTTTTGACTCGCTGAAACTTGACGTTGGGGCACGTTATACGCGGGATGAAAAAGGTGGCACCCAACAGGGGATCATCGTCTCAACCACGGATAAATATCATCCGACCGACGTAACACCATTGACCCCGTTGAAGGCGAATTTCTTCACGCCTTATAATGCGCATTGGACCAAGCTGACGCCACAAGCGACGGTAAGTTATACGCCAATAGAAAATCTGATGGCGTTTTTTACGGTCTCTGTCGGCTTTAAGGGTGGCGGTTTCCAGAATGATGCCCCTACGGCCTTTGCCGCGTCGCTTCCCTATCGTCCGGAATCGGTCACCAATTACGAAGCCGGATACAAATGGGATTTCCTCGACCACACTGCACGCTGGAATACGTCGGTGTTCATGATGGATTATACCGACCTGCAAGTGCAGCGTACCGATGGTTCGTGTGTGTGTAACGTTATCACGAATGCCAATGCCGCACAGATCAAAGGCATAGAAACCGAAGCCCAGTATTCGCCAGTTCACTGGCTGGACCTGTGGGCATCAGGATCCGCCCTGAATGCAAAATATACCGACTATACTGATCCGGCGACCAAGATTGTCTATAACGGAAAATTCCTGCAACGGACCCCGCGCTATCAAGTGGCCTTGGGTGCCGAGGCAACAGCATCCGTCATGAATATGACCGATGCGCTGCGCTTCCGGGTCAATTACAAACTACAGGGTCTGATGCATTGGGCCCCGGATAATGTGCAGAAAGAACCGGCTTATGGCCTGGTTGATGGTCGTGTGACATTTGCCCCGCCGGGCAAACCCTGGACCGTTTCTGTGTGGGGCAAGAATATGGCGGATACCGTGTATCGCACCAATATCATCGACATTTTTGGCGATAATGTGGGTTCGTTTGGTGCGCCCCGCACCTTCGGCGTAGAATTCTCGACCACGTTCTAGGCCCAGAACGGCAAACAATAAAAAGGCCGGGTGTTTCGCACCCGGCCTTTTCTTTTTCTTGATACAGCTAAGAAAACTATTCTGCGGCCGCCGCCATTTGTGCAAATTCGCGGCGGTCGGCCCATGTTGAATGCGTGCCCGAACAAAGCTGGTGTGGCAGGCGGATTCGACAGACGGGGCCAGCCTCAAAATTCTTGCAATCAATCAGCAGACATTCAGACACGCCGGTTGTCTCATTGGTTGTGAAGCTGACCAGATAACCGTCATCTTCATCAGCTGCATTGATCCGCGGCGCAAATGGGGCCTCGCTGGCATAGGTGCCGTCGGGCAGGTTTACGGACCATGACTGTCCGGTCACCAGGTCGTGTTTGACAAACCCGTTGAACAGGAACATGCCGGGCTTACCCGTGACCGAATAGGCATAGCGATAAGGTTTGCCAGCATAGGTCTGATTGAACATGCCGAATTCCAGAATGCGCGGATCAAGGCGCTGTTCGATTGTCTTGCCGGTTTTCATATTGAAGCGCCAGCGATGCAGATGCGACTTGAACGCATGCAGATCCAGAAAGCCCATCATATGCGCGTAGCCAGCTGGCGCGTCGGCATTGGGTGGCGGTGTGGGATCGTCCTGAAAATAACCATCAAGCACAATTTCGTCACCGTCCTCATACGCGTTCAGCCAGTGCAGGACATAGGTGGGGTCTGCATCAAACCATTTGATCTGATCCACACTGCCGCGACGCGGTACGATGGCAAAACGCGACTTCTGCTGATCAAAAAAGCGCACGGCGTATATGCCACGATCTGTAAGTGCTGGATCCCAATAGACAGGCAGGTCATTGAGGATCGCGTAGTTTTCTGTAAATGCCATGTCATGGGGCAGACGCGGTCCCGGCAGCGGGATCGGCATGTAATGAACCAGCCGGTTATTTGCGTCCACAACACCGTAATGCATATAGGGTGCATGAAGCGAATAATTGAAAAACAATAATTCGCCGGTCGCCAGATCAAGCTTGGTATGCGCTGAAATCCCGTCAATGGGTGTCCAGGCTTCAATCCCTTCATTATCCAGCGTCTCGGGATTCAGCC
>CAISDR010000598.1 GCA_903884125.1 uncultured bacterium | reverse complement strand
GGCGCCTTTACAGGTGCCGTCGCCCGACGAATCGGCAAATTTGAAGAAGCCAATGGCGGCACGTTGCTGCTCGACGAAATCAGCGAGATGGATTTACGCCTGCAATCCAAATTGCTGCGCGCCATTCAAGAACGCGAGATCGACCGCGTGGGTGGGACCAAGCCGGTGCGGGTTGATATCCGAATCCTGGCGACATCAAACCGCGACATGATGGGCGAAGTAAAAAAGGGCAATTTCCGCGAAGATCTTTTCTATCGCCTGAATGTTCTCAATGTTGATCTGCCGTCGCTGCGCGACCGTCCGGCGGATATCCTGCCGCTGGCCGATCTGTTTGCGCGCCGATATGCCCGCGCCAATGGCCTGCCGGATCGCAATTTTTCAGACGCTGCCGCGAAACTGCTTTTGTCCCATGACTGGCCGGGTAACGTGCGCGAGCTGGAAAACGCCATGCATCGGGCGGTCCTGCTCAGTTCCGGTGTCGAAATCGGACCGGATGCGATTTTGATCCCCTCCAACAACGGCCAGTCCGCCGCTGCACAGAAAGTGGCCCCGGCGGTCCAGAAAGTGGCGGAAGTCGCCAATCAGGTCAGCCGCGGCATCATTGGCCGGACGGTTGCAGATGTGGAACGCGAGCTGATTTTAGGCACGCTGGATCACTGTCTGGGCAATCGCACCCATGCGGCAAACATTTTGGGCATTTCGATCCGCACTCTTCGTAATAAATTAAAGGAATACGGCGAAGATGGTTTTGACGTTCCCCAACCCGGCGAATTGCGCGGGCTGGCGGGCTAGACCATTTTGGAGTGCCAGGTATAAATGACCGACACAGCATTCAACGAACCCGGTGATGGCATTGTATCCAGTGACGTAGCCGGATCATCCGGACGCGGGGCTGGCTTTTCAGCTGATCTGAACCAGGTATTTACAAATATCCGCGGGTCGCTGCAGCGCGGCGATGTGATGTTTGCGCTGGGCATGGTTACGATCATCGTGGTCCTGATCCTGCCTATGCCGTCCTGGCTGCTGGACGTTGCCTTGGCATTTTCGATCACCTTGTCGGTGCTGATCCTGATGGTCAGCCTGTTCATTTCGCATCCGCTGGATTTTTCGTCGTTTCCAACAGTGCTGCTGGTTTCGGCCTTGATCCGACTGGCGCTGAATCTTGCCTCTACCCGCCTGATTCTGGCCCATGGCCATGAAGGCACTGGTGCTGCCGGTGGTGTGATCCAGTCGTTCGGTGCCATGCTGATGCAGGGCAATTATGTGATCGGCATCATCGTATTCATCATCCTGCTGGTGGTGAACTTTGTCGTGATCACCAAAGGTTCCGGTCGTATCGCCGAGGTTGCTGCCCGCTTCAGCCTGGATGGCATGCCCGGCAAGCAGATGGCGATTGACGCTGATATGTCGGCGGGCCTCATCGATGAAGCCACAGCGCGCAAACGCCGTAAGCGGCTTGAAGACGAATCAAACTTCTTCGGCTCGATGGATGGTGCATCGAAATTCGTGCGCGGTGATGCGGTTGCTGGCCTTTTGATCACAGGTATCAATCTGGTCGGTGGCCTTATTATCGGTGTGGCCTTCCATGGTCTGGATGTCGGCACCGCCGCCCAGCGCTATCTGATCCTGACGGTCGGTGATGGTCTGGTTTCGCAGATACCGGCGCTGATCGTTTCGCTGGGCGCCGGTTTGCTGGCTACAAAAGCTGGTGTTGAGGGTTCGACCGACAAGGCGCTGACCGCGCAATTGGGCGGCTATCCCCAGGCTCTGGCGCTGGCATCGTTCCTGTCTTTTGCCATGGGCTGGCTGCCGGGTATTCCGATCATCCAGTTCTGGAGCATCAGTGCCATTACCGGCTATTTCGCCTATCGCGTCTGGAAAACCAACGAAGAAGCCGAAGTCGCCGATACCGCCAAGGCGCTGGCCGAAATCCCGGAAGTCAAACCCCAGGACGAGCCGATTCAGACCGCGCTGGCAATGGATTTTCTGCGTCTGGAACTTGGTTATGGTCTTTTGTCGCTGATCAATGATGCCCAGGGTTATCGTCTGACTGACCAGATCAAGGCTTTGCGTCGGCAACTGGCATCGGAACTTGGCTTTGTCATGCCATCGGTTCGCATTCTGGACAACATGTCATTAGGCCCCAATACTTATGTGTTGCGGGTCAAGGAAGTGGAAGCCGGTCGCGGCGAATTACGCATGGGTCACCTGCTGGTCATGGACCCGCGCGGTGATCCCGTAACCCTGCCGGGCGAGCCCACGACAGAGCCAACTTTCGGCCTGCCCGCAACCTGGGTCGAACAGTCTTTGCGCGAAGAAGCATCCTTCAGGGGTTATACTGTTGTCGACCCGGCAACCGTCATCACCACCCACCTGACGGAAGTCATCAAGGACAACCTGCCCGACCTGTTGTCCTATTCGGATACGCAGAAGCTGCTGGACGATCTGCCCCGCGAACATCAGAAAATCGTAGCCGATGTCATTCCGGCCAATGTCACGCTGGCCACATTTCAGCGTATTCTCCAGACCCTGTTGGGCGAGCGTGTTTCCATCCGCGATCTGCCGTCCATTCTGGAAGGCGCATCCGAAGCATCCGGATTTACCCGCAATATCGCCATGATGACCGAACATGTTCGCACGCGCCTGGCCCGCCAGATCTGTTCGGCCAATCTGTCGCCGGGCGGGTATCTGCCTTTAATCACCATGTCGCCGGAATGGGAGCAGGCATTTTCTGAATCCCTGATTGGTTCGGGCGATGACAAGCAGCTTGCATTAAGTCCCGCACAATTGCAGGAATTCATTCAATTGGTGCGTACGCGATTCCAGCAGGCAGCCAATGAAGGCGAAGTGCCGGCGCTGTTGACCTCGCCCGGTAACCGCCCTTATGTCCGCTCGATCATTGAACGATTCAGGCCACAGACTTTCGTGATGTCGCAGAACGAAATTCACCCGCAAGCGCGATTGAAAACAGTTGGCCAGATTTAACGGGGGGGAATAAGCGGTCATGAAGCTAAGACGCTTCACCGCCATGTCGATGGAAGAGGCTATGGCGCAGGTGCGCCAGACTCTGGGACCGGACGCCATCATCGTTTCCACCCATGAAACAAAGGGTGGCCGCGGTGTAGAGGTGACCGCCGCCATCGAAGAGGATATGATTCCCGCGCGCGGCAGACCTGCGCCGCCACCGCAACTGTCGCCGGAGTCGATTCGTCGCCGCCCAATGGGGGATGATACGCAGCTTATGTCCGCCAATCCGCCTTCAAAGCCACCTATGGGGCAAAATCCGGGTCGAAATCCGGAACGCCCAACCATGGGCCGGAACTTTGAACAAAGCCTGACGCAGGCCGGACCTGATTCGGAACTGGAGGCTATGGCGCGCCAGATTCAGGCAAAGATACGCGCCCAGCGCCCGGATGCCTTAAACAGCCTGCCAATGAACCGGCAGGCACGAGCCAGCGATCAAACTGACCACCGGGAACCGGACTGGGCGCGCGAAGATCGCAATTTTGATTCGGTTGCGGCAACCTTCAATCGCCAGCAGGCGCGATCTGGTGATGATGCCCAGGTGCCCAAGGAGGCATGGACACCGCTGCGTCCAAACTGGCGCACCGCCCCGCGTGAAGCTGTGGTCAATCCGACACCGCGCAATACCAAACCACAGGTGATCATTCCCCGCCCGGCCGCAGAACCTGTTGTGGATCGCGCCCCTCAGGTCGCCGCTGAACGTAAAAATCCGCCGCCGCTCAACCCGCCCTCGGAACCGGCATTTGAAACCGCGCCGCCCACGCCGAAATCATCTGCATCAGCACCCAAAATTTCCGGGCGTGATCGCATCATCGCTCAGGCGCTGGATTTTCATTCCCTGCCGCGCCCGATTGCAGAAGCGCTGTTCCGGGCAGCGCGCGCTATTGAGGAAGATGATCCCGTCATGGCATTGGCCGGGGCGCTGGAAAGTCGTCTGGTATTTGCCCCCCTGCGCCAGGTCCCGCGCCGACCGACTATGCTGATCGGGCCAGTTGGTGCCGGTAAAACTGTGACGGTGGCAAAAATTGCGGCCAAGGCGGTATTGATCGGCAAGCGTGTTGATGTGATTACGACCGACACGGTGCGGGCCGGTGCCATTGCGCAGATCGAATCCTATACCAATGTGCTGGAGCAGGATCTGGGTATCGAAGAAACACCTGATGGTCTTGGTGAACGTCTGGCTGGCGTTGCCGAAGGGCAGTCGATCATTATCGATACCGCAGGTGCCAATCCATTCCTGACTCACGAAATGGCCGATCTGGCATTGTTCATTGCAGCAAGCCCCGGCATTGATCCGATACTGGCATTATCAGCCGGAGGGGATGCCCGCGAGGCGTATGAAGTGGCGCAGGCATTCCGGTCATTGGGGGCCAAACGCCTGATCATCACCCGTGTGGATGCTGCCCGCCGGTTAGGATCAATCGTTGCCGCTGCAGATGCAGGCATGACCCTGTCGCAGATTTCAAATTCCCCTTATGTGGCCGAAGGACTTGCTCCGATCAATCCGGTCTCGCTTGCCACATTATTGATTTCGCCCATTGCCCCTGCAATCAAAGACCACAGCCCGGAGGCTGCTTTAATATGAGCGCCGATGTTAGTTCCGCAAATCCAGCCACCAGCCCCAGCCCCAATCAGCGTGCGGCATCAACCGGCGTGGCCAGCAACATCATGGCGGTTGCCTCTGGCAAAGGCGGGGTCGGCAAGACATGGTTTTCAGTAACCCTGGCGCATACATTTGCGTTTGGCAGTGAAAAGGTTCTGCTGATCGACGGCGATCTGGGACTTGCCAATGTCGACATCCAGCTGGGACTGACACCGGGCCATGACCTGGCATCGGTCATATCCGGCCGCGCACGACTTGACGAGGCCATCTCGGGCTATGCGGGTGGATCTGCCCAACGTGGACAGGGTGGCGGATTTGATATTCTGGCTGGTAAATCAGGATCAGGCGCGCTGGCCACGCTTGCCATGCCGGAACTCCATCGCCTGCGCGACGGCCTGATCGTGCTGGCCCGCCATTACGATCGCCTGATCATCGATCTGGCCGCAGGACTTGATCCATCGGTGGTGATGTTAAGCATGATGGCCGGATCAGCCTGTGTTGTAATCACGGATGAACCAACGTCGCTTACCGACGCCTATGCCTTCATCAAGACGCTGGTACAGCGCGGTGCGAAAATCGATCTGCGCGTCGTTGTGAATCAGGCACAGGGACGCATTGACGGTGAACGCACCTATGACACGCTTCGCAAAGCCTGCGAAAGCTTTTTGCAGGTATCACCAACGCTTGCGGGCATTGTCCGTCGCGACCCGCGGGTCAAGGAATGTATCCGCCTGCAAACACCCATTCTGGCCCGTTATCCGACCGCCAATGCCGCAGCCGACGTGCAGGCGATCGCTGCCAAAATCCGCGAACTGGACCGCGCCATGAACCAGGGTGGCTAAGGGCAAAACATTGCAATGACGGATGTGCCACCACCACGGCCACCAAGCGGTTCCAATCTAAATCCCCGCTACACCGGCGATAATGCACTGATCGGTGCACTCTATTCCGCCCATCCGCATGCGGAAGATATGAAGGCGCTGACGGCAGCGGCACAGGCTGCCCCCGACAGCCCGCCCATCAGGACATCAGCGCAGGCTGCGCCACTGGCACCGGGTCAGAATATTCTTGTATCGGTCACGCCGTTGTCTGGTGGTGGATTTATATTGACCGCACCCCAGGGAACATTTGTTGTTGCCCCGGAAATTCAACTGCCCCCGTCGCTGACCGGTCCGGATGCCACGGCCCGGCTGATCATAGGTCACGACGGCCCCGTGGTTTCAGCCCAACTGGTTGAGGCCGCGGCGATACCCCTAAAACCACCCCAGTCGATTGATCTGACGCGCCTTCAGCAGGGCGCACAATTTCAGGGACAGCGGCTGGGAACCGATCCGTTCGACCGCAGCGTGTTTTCAACACCGGCAGGCAATTTCGCTCTTTCAAAACAGGACCTGCGCGCAATCACACCACCGCTGACCGAAATGCCCGGCCGTGTCACGATCACCCTGACCCAGGTCGGGTCTGATATTCGCGGCAATCTGATCGGGGCAGATGGACGGTTGCTGGCAAACCCGGTCCCGGTTTCACTGGCCCGAACACCCCTGCAGATCCCAGTCGATGCGCAGCTTTCCGGCAGTGACAGAT
>CAISDR010000597.1 GCA_903884125.1 uncultured bacterium | reverse complement strand
GCCGTTCACGTCGATAGCGTGTCGGCCGGGCACAAGAAGTATGAGGAACTGAATCCCGATATCGTCCTCGTTGATCACAATTTGCCCGATGGAACCGGGCTATCGCTCATCAAGAAGATCCGCGAGGCCGACCGCTGGACAAAGCTTGTGATGATTACCGCGCATGGCGGGGTCGATCTCGCCGTGACCGCCATGAAGGTTGGGGCGGATGACTATCTGACAAAGCCCGTTGCGCTGGAGGAAATTTCCATCCTTTGCGGGAAGCTACTTGAACAGGGCCGCATGCAGGGATCCCTGGCCTATTTCACTGCGAAAGAAGCGAGTTCAACAGGGCTTGATCAGATTGTTGGAACATCAACGCCAACTTTGGAAATCAAGAGGCGTATCAGGTTCCTGACGCAAGCGGAGCAAACCTCGACTCCCGATGGCACAACTCCCGGTCCGCCGGTTCTCATCCTCGGTGAGACAGGAACTGGCAAGGAGCTGGTCGCAAGGGCTTTGCATTTTGATGGGCCACGCGCAAAACAGCCATTTATTTCAGTCAACTGTGCGGCACTTCCCGAACAGCTGGTTGAGTCCGAGCTTTTCGGCCACGAACGCGGGGCTTTCACCGGGGCATCTGAAAAGCGCATCGGCCTGTTTCAGGCAGCTGAAGGTGGAACCCTTTTCCTGGACGAAGTTGGAGAGCTTCCGCTCGCACAGCAGGCCAAGCTGCTTCGTGTTCTTGAGTCCATGACTGTTCGTGCGGTCGGTAGCGTGCGCGATCGCAAGATCAATGTACGTATTGTGTCAGCTACAAATGCGACCCTTGATGAAAAGGTTCGTCAGGGAGAGTTCCGAAGCGATCTGATGTATCGGCTGAATACCATTACCATTGACGTTCCGCCCCTGCGCGCGCGCGGTGACGACATCATCCAGATCGCAGAAAAATTCATTCAGGAATTTCAGAAGCGATATGCACGCGCCAATCTCACCTTGACGCTGCCAGCCCGCGAGGCCCTTCTTCGGCATCCTTGGCCGGGAAATATCCGGGAACTTCGCAATGTCATGGAACAGGCCTGCCTGATTTGCGCCCGAAACCAGATCGGTAGCGAAGATCTCAATCTGCGAGACGTTCCAAGTCTGGTACCAGCTCCTGCCGCCGGACAGAGCATGCCGCCTGGAAATCTCATCGATACCGAGCGAACTCTGATCGTCGATGCACTTCGCAAAAACAACGGAAACGTTACCCTCGCCGCCCGGACCCTCGGCGTCTCAAGGGATACCTTGCGGTATCGCATGGAAAAGCATGCCTTGAAGCGCGAATATTATACCTGATGGTAGTTTTGGTGGCTCTGCCTCAAGCGAAATGTATTTGCCTAGAATAAGCGAGGGACCAGTTATTTCTGCTCTAAATAGGTACGTACATCCGCATCGCCTATGATTTTTGGATCCGCGACATGCAGGTCTCTATGCTAGACAGGCTCCCGGCCAGTTGCAGCGAGCAAATCTCAGTTCGTTTCGAACAGCTTCTTGATCATGTCGGAAGAAACCTGCATCACCTGAAGCGACGAGGAAAAGCCGATTTTCGCTGAAACCATGTTCGTGACTTCAGCAATCATGTCGACATTTGGCATGGCCACGAAGCCATGAGCATCGGCCTGTTGCGAGTTTGGGTCATACTGGCGAACCGAAGCAGGCGTGATCGCTGAAGTTTTGGCCTCTACGCCACCGCCCGGCAGGGATGTCTGGTCAACCCGCACCGGTGCATAGGGCTTGGGGCCAGACGGGCTCGTGGAACCGGACGACTGCATGTTCGCTATATTACTCGCCGACGCTTCGAGGCGAAGATCCGCCGCACGTAGGCCCATTGCCGCAATATTCAGCGATGACATCATGTCCACACTCCAGGCTGGTCGGCCTTTTGTATCGGAGCAGAATATCCAGGCTGTTATTAATTCTCCTAAAACTTGAGCAAATTCTCCCGAAGTCCGGCCATGAAAGCAGGTCCGCTCACTGCGGCCGATTGAGATCAAGGCGCATGGGGCTGCGGAATGTCGATGATGGCATCCATGGCAGACTCTGGTGAACCCGATTGTAGTTCGGTATCACCTTATGGAATTCCTCCATGGCGATCTTGACGGCCATGCGAGCAATCGCCCCTCCAAGGCAGGCATGAACGCCACCGCCGAACCCGAGGTGACCCTTTGGCTTGCGGCCAATGTCATAGAAATCCGGCGCCTCGAATTTCCTGTCATCCCGGTTCCCGGATCCGTAGGCGAGGCAGACAAAGTCACCAGCCTTCATGGTCTGCCCGTGCAGCTCGACATCCCTTGTCAGGCAACGCCTGAAGCGCTGTGCCGACGTATTGAAACGCAGGGATTCCTCTATGGCATCGGCAAGCAGATCCGGCTTTTCGACGCATGCCTTCCTTGCTTCAGCATGATCCGCGAGATTGAGTGCGAACATGG
>CAISDR010000596.1 GCA_903884125.1 uncultured bacterium | reverse complement strand
TGCATCTATGTGGCCATTGGTCAAAAGCGTTCAACCGTTGCCCAGATCGTAAAGCAGCTCGAAGATTCGGGCGCGCTGGAATACACCATCGTTGTGGCAGCAACGGCATCTGATCCGGCACCGTTACAATTCATCGCACCCTATACGGGCTGTACGATGGGCGAATTCTTCCGTGATAACGGCATGCATGCGGTTATCGTTTATGACGATCTGTCAAAACAGGCCGTTGCCTACCGCCAGATGTCGCTGCTGCTGCGTCGGCCGCCGGGCCGCGAAGCCTATCCGGGCGACGTGTTTTACCTGCATTCACGCCTGCTGGAACGAGCAGCGAAAATGAATGACAGCCAGGGTGGTGGTTCGCTGACTGCATTGCCTGTGATTGAAACACAGGCCGGTGACGTGTCGGCCTATATTCCTACCAACGTGATTTCGATCACCGATGGCCAGATATTCCTTGAAACCGAACTGTTCTATCAGGGCATTCGCCCGGCCCTTAACGTCGGTCTGTCGGTCAGCCGCGTTGGTTCGGCCGCCCAGATCAAGGCGATGAAACAGGTTGCCGGGCGTATCAAGCTGGAACTGGCCCAATATCGCGAAATGGCAGCTTTTGCCCAGTTCGGTTCGGACCTTGACCCATCCACGCAGCGCCTTTTGGCACGTGGCGTGCGTCTGACCGAATTGCTGAAACAGGACCAGTACAAGCCCTTCCCGGTTGAAGAACAGGTCGTATCCCTGTTTGCCGGTGTACGTGGCTATCTGGACAAGCTTGACCTTTCGGCGGTGCGTCGGTTCGAAGAAGGCATTCTGCGCGATCTGCGGTCCAAGTATCCGCAAATTCTGGCCGATATTTGCAATTCAGGTCAGATGTCCAAGGACACGGAAGCAGCGCTGGTTGCTGCCATGGATGCCTTCCTGAAGACCTTCGTCTGATTCTGGAGCGGTTAGTCCAATGCCCAGCCTCAAGTCACTTCGCCTGCGGATCACCAGCGTTAAATCAACGCAGAAGATCACCAAGGCGCTGAATTTGGTGGCAGCATCAAAGCTGCGCCGCGCCCAGCAGGCTGCTGAGGCGGCGCGCCCCTATGCCGAGCGCATGGCAGACGTTTTATCCAGTCTGGCCGGGTCGATTGGTGATGCATCTTCCGGCCCGAAATTACTGTCCGGTACGGGACGCGATCAGGTTCAGCTTGTTGTCGTCGTTACTTCCGAACGCGGCCTTTGCGGTGGTTTCAACACCCAGATCGTGCGTCAGGCGCGCGAACGGATCGAAGCTTTGCGCATGGCCGGCAAAACCGTAAAAATTCTGTGTGTTGGCCGAAAGGGACGCGATTCACTTCGTCGTTTCTATGCTGATCTGATTGTCGATACGATCAGCTTTGTCGGTCTGCGCCAGATCGGCTTTGCTCAGGCCCAGGAAATCGCTGATCGCGTGCTGGGCATGTTTGATGCTGGCGAGTTTGATGTTGCCACACTGATCTATTCTCGTTTCCGCAATGTGATGAGCCAGATCCCCACTGCCCTGCAGATGATCCCGGCTAAGATCGAAGTAAGTGACGCGGCCCAGTCCAAGGCGGCATACGAATACGAACCTGAAGAAGAAGAAATTCTGGCCGCATTATTGCCGCGCAATATTGCCGTTCAGATTTTCCGGGCATTGCTTGAAAACAATGCGGGCTTCTATGGCGCACAAATGACCGCCATGGACAGTGCAACCCGCAATGCTGGCGAAATGATCAAGAAGCTGACGCTGACCTTTAACCGGACACGTCAGGCCATGATCACGAAAGAACTTATCGAAATCATCTCGGGCGCGGAAGCGCTCTAACGTCTGGGACCAAAGCCATGACCTCCAATATTGTCGGACGCATTTCTCAGGTGATCGGTGCCGTTGTCGACGTTCAGTTCGACGGCGAATTGCCCGCGATCCTGAACGCGCTGGAGACCACCAATCAGGGCAACCGCCTGGTGCTGGAAGTCGCCCAGCATTTGGGTGAAAGTGCCGTGCGCACCATCGCGATGGATTCGACCGATGGTCTGGTGCGCGGCCAGGAAGTGCGCGATACGGGTGCAGCCATCACCGTGCCGGTTGGTGAAGCAACCCTGGGCCGGATCATGAATGTGATCGGCGAACCGATTGACGAGCGCGGCCCGATTGCCGCGACCAAGACACGCGAAATTCACCAGATCGCCCCCCCGTTTACCGAACAATCTACCGAAGCCCAGATCCTGGTTACCGGGATTAAGGTTGTGGACCTGTTGGCCCCGTATGCTCGCGGCGGCAAGATCGGTTTGTTCGGCGGTGCCGGTGTCGGCAAGACTGTGTTGATTCAGGAACTGATCAACAACGTCGCCAAGGCCCATGGCGGTTATTCGGTGTTTGCCGGTGTTGGTGAACGCACGCGCGAAGGTAACGACCTGTATCATGAATTCATCGAAAGCGGCATCATCAAGACCGATGGTCCCGGTTCGAAAGTGGCGCTGGTCTATGGCCAGATGAACGAGCCGCCGGGCGCGCGTGCGCGTGTTGCCCTGACCGGCCTGTCGGTTGCGGAATATTTCCGTGACGAAGAAGGCCAGGACGTGCTGTTCTTCATCGACAACATCTTCCGTTTCACCCAGGCGGGCTCGGAAGTGTCGGCGCTGCTAGGCCGTATTCCTTCGGCGGTGGGTTATCAGCCGACGCTGGCGACCGACAT
>CAISDR010000595.1 GCA_903884125.1 uncultured bacterium | reverse complement strand
TACCAGCGATAATGCGAGAAGGCGCGGTTGGCTTCCGCCATCCGGTGCGTGTCTTCGCGCTTTTTCACGGCAGAACCACGATTATTGGCTGCATCCAGCAATTCGCCGGACAGACGGTCAATCATCGTCTTTTCATTACGTGACCGGGCGGAGCCGATCAGCCAGCGAATGGCCAATGCCTGCGAACGGTCATAACGGACTTCAACGGGCACCTGATATGTTGCACCACCAACGCGGCGCGAACGCACTTCGATGGCCGGGCGCACATTGTCCAGGGCTTCGCGGAAAATCCGCAGCGGGTCCTGGCTGGTGCGGGCCTGAATCTTGTCCAGCGCACCGTAGACGATACCTTCGGCTGCGGACTTCTTGCCTTCGAACATCAGACAATTCATGAACTTGGTTAAAACCAGGTCCCCGAATTTTGCGTCCGGTAAAACTTCGCGCTTTTCTGCGGCGTGACGACGTGACATCAGCCTCTCCCTTACTTCGGACGCTTGGCGCCGTATTTCGACCGGCGCTGGCGACGGTTCTTGACACCCTGGGTATCAAGAACGCCGCGGATGATGTGATAGCGAACGCCTGGCAAATCCTTGACGCGACCGCCGCGGATCATGACCACTGAGTGTTCCTGCAGGTTATGACCTTCGCCCGGAATGTAGCTGGTCACTTCAAACCCGTTCGTCAGGCGCACGCGGGCAACCTTACGAAGGGCCGAGTTCGGCTTTTTCGGGGTGGTGGTGTAAACGCGCGTACAAACGCCACGCCGCTGGGGCGAGGCCTGTAAGGCGGGGACCTTATTGCGCTCAGCCGGTTTTTGGCGCGGCTTGCGAATGAGCTGGTTGATCGTGGGCATGTTTTTCCGACCGCTAGGCTCCAAAAATTCGTTTCTGGGATCGACAGGCATTGCGCCTAAACAACGGGAAACGAACGTTTGCCTGACGCACAACACACAAAGGGCAACCGTGCCGGTCTGGCACCTTGCCGCTTGTGGGACAGAGGACCCCGATGGCCAAGCCTGGGGTCGTGCGTCTCGCTCGTTTCCTGGAGTCAAGGACAGCGTCTAGCCAGTTACCCGTTCGGGCTTCTAACTACTGCCTGTCGCCAAGAGAGGCGGGTTCTAAGCCTAACCCGTCGCCCGGTCAAGGCCGAATTTGGCCCAACCCCCTTAAACTGCAAAAAACAGTGACATTGGCGCCCCCTAAAGCCCCGTCGCCACATCAGTCTGCAAATCAGGGCACTACCCATGGGGTAAATGGCCTGAATTAACCATATTAATTCATACTTGGACCCAAATCTAACGGCGCAGGCGATTGACGATTCGGGACATGGATTCGGGCACCACTGGTCTAAAACAGAAACGGGAGGCTGACTGAGCCCCCCGTCCATTGATCTGAAAAATCCGCGGCGGATGCTAGATCGGCATGCGGATGACTTCCTGATAGGCCTGAATGACCCGGTCGCGAACGGCCACAACCGACTGCAAGGTCAGTTCGGCATTATTAATGGCTGATGCCACGTCAAGGGTATCGGCCTTGCGCGCCACCCCCTGCAAGGTCTTTTTTTCCCCGGTCTTGGATGCACTGAGCGTGTCCGAAAGCGCGCTCTGGACCATTTCGGCAAAGCCACCGGTATCCCCGGCACCGGCCCCTTGTGCACGTTTGATTGCATTGCCATAGGCAGAAGCAGCTTGGATAGGAGCGACCATGGTTCGGATACCTTATTAGTTACGTAACAGATCAATGGAACGCTGCATCATCGACTTGGATGTATCGATGACTGACAGATTGGCTTCAAATGAACGCTGGGCCTGTTTCAGATCCATCATTTCAATCATCGGCTTGACATTCGGCGTCTTGACATAGCCCTGGGCATTGGCCCCCGGATTGCCGGGATCATAGCGAAGGCCGAAATCAGACTTGTCTGTGCCGACTTTATCCACGGTCAGCTTGGACACGCCTGCTGCACGGTCCATGACATCCTTGAACGCGATGGTTTTGCGCCGGTAGGGATCGCCACCGGGCGTGATGGCGGTTGAATCCGAGTTGGCAACGTTTTCGGCGATTACGCGAACACGCGTCCCCTGCGCCTTTAATGCTGCAGCAGAAATCAGCAGGCTGTCTTTTAAGTCCATGGTCCTGATCCTTGATCTGGGGCGGCCCTAGCGGCTGCCCAGCGCCATTTTCACAAGGCCAACCTGCTTTTTGTACAGATTGGACATAGTTTCGTAATCGGCCTGATTCTGCGTGGATTTCATCATCTGCTCTTCCAGAACTACCGAATTGCCGACCGGCGTGGTTTCAAAATCGCGGGTCTTTTGCGCATTGAATTCCACCCGCCCGCCAATGGGGGGAGCCTGAATATGCGGCCCTTCGGTCGCGGCCATTTCCAGATTGGGCAAATGTTGAACCACATGCGCCCGAAAATCTAATTCTTTCAGGTCTTTAGGCTTGTAACCCGGCGTGTCCGAATTCGCGACATTCTGCGCGATCACGCTCTGGCGTTCATTCAGCCAGCGCATCCGCGTGGAAATCGCCTTAAAAACGTCCAGCTGTGAAAAATCCATAACCCGTTACCTTGTAACCATTGGTTGGGTCGCAAAGCCGATTGGCTCTGCTTCATGGTCCCCACTTTGCCTGCCAAACGTTAACGCCGCCCTAATACGGGGACAGGCCCTGCCTTATCGCCTGCATGAACTCGGCGCGCTTTTAACCTAGACT
The DNA here is from genome assembly GCA_903884125.1 of uncultured bacterium. Taxonomy (GTDB): domain Bacteria; phylum Pseudomonadota; class Alphaproteobacteria; order CAISDR01; family CAISDR01; genus CAISDR01. Next base: position 2,649 of record CAISDR010000595.1, on the reverse strand, counting down.
TCACCTGACCTAGATGATTCTGGAGCTGACATGCCCAAGCCGCCTGACAACCAAACGCCCCCGGGCACCGCGCGACAAGCGCGGGCCAAGGCTGTGGCGTTGGATTATCGGCCGGAAAAAAGCGACACGCCGACCATTGTGGCGAGCGGCATGGGGGCAGTAGCTGAACGGATTTTGGAAGAAGCCTTCAAATCGGGCGTCGCCGTGCGCGAGGACCCGGCGCTGGTTGATATCTTAAGCGCCTATGACATCGGTTCACCCATCCCTCTTGATGCTTTTCAGGCCGTGGCAGAAATACTTCACTATCTATACTTGGCGGACAGGTCGAAATTGCCGCCCCAGCCCGATTTCCGACCCCTGCCCTATGGCGGCGGCCAAACCACAGGACGTGGCCAGCCATGATCGATTATGTCACCTACGGCCAATCCGCCGGTGCGCTGCTGGTGCTGGTGGGCGCCATCATACTCATGGGTCTTGGCGCCAGACGGCTGGGACTGGTGCCCGGTGCCGGCCCCATGGCGACCAAACGGCCAAAGCGACTGAAAATCGAAGAGGTCCTTATACTCGACCCGCGCCGCAGGCTGGTGCTGGTGCGTCATGACACGCACGAACACCTTCTGGTCCTTGGGGTGGATGGGAATCTGGTCGTCCATTCCGGCCCGGCCCAAATGACGCCCCAGTTAAAAACCCCTGAGTTTTCCGGATCAGGAGACGGCCGCCCATGACCATTTCTGCGACAGCGATCAAAAAACATCTGAAACTGGTCGTATTGTGCCTGCTGGCTTTGGCAGCCTTTTCCGCCCCGGCAACGGCACAGAATTTGAGCCTTGACCTAGGGGAAGGCGGCAGCCTGACCAACCGTCTGGTTCAGTTCATCGCACTGATCACCGTGCTAAGCCTTGCCCCTTCGCTATTGATGATGGTGACATCTTTTACCCGCATCGTGATTGTTCTGTCGCTTGTGCGAACTGCAATTGGTGCTGCCTCCAGCCCGCCCAATATCGTCATGGTTTCACTGGCCCTGTTCATGACATTTTTCGTCATGCAGCCCGTCTTTGAAGAAGCCTATACCAATGGCATACAGCCGCTGACCGTTGAAAAGATTGACGAGGCAACCGCCTATCAGCGAACGGTGGCACCCTTTCACAAATTCATGATGGGCCATACGCGTGAAAAAGACCTACAGATGTTTCTGGAATTGTCCAAACGAACAACACCCGAGACACCAGAAGCCATGCCGATCCAGGTATTGATCCCGGCCTTTATGATTTCGGAAATCAGGCGCGCATTTGAAATCGGCTTTCTGCTTTTTATTCCATTTATCGTGATTGATCTGGTCGTGGCATCCGTGCTTGTGTCGATGGGTATGCAGACCTTGCCACCGGCCACCATCTCGCTACCTTTTAAATTGGTATTTTTCGTTCTGGTTGATGGCTGGCATCTGGTTGCTGGCAGCCTTATTCAAAGTTACGGCACATAGATTCATTCCAGGGGCACTCGCAAATGAAAAATGTTCGCGCGATCAGCCGATCTGCACTAATTCTCTGCGCATTATTTCTAGGACTGGCCTTGATCTTGCCCGCACGCGCTGATGAAAAACTGACCTTTGCCACGGACTGGAAAGCGCAGGCCGAACATGGGGGGTTTTATCAGGCTGTGGCCAAGGGCTATTATGCCAAACGCGGCCTGGAGGTAAAAATCCGGCAGGGCGGGCCAGCCGTCAATATTCCGCAATTGCTGGCTGCCGGTGCAATCGATCTGGGCATGGGCTCATCGTCCTTTATCGCGCTGAACATGGTACGCGAAGGGGCGAAAGTCCGTGCGGTCATGGCCGCGTTTCAAAAAGACCCGCAGGTGCTGATGGTGCATCCGGATCCGAATGTGAAATCGCTGGCGGATCTGAAAGGTCGGCCGATCCTGGTATCCGATGCGACGATCGGCACTTTCTGGAAATGGCTTGAATTCAAATTCGGCTACACGCCTGCGCAGATCCGAAAATATACCTATAGCCTGGCACCATTTCTGAACGATCCGCGCGCAGTTCAGCAAGGCTATGTCACCAGCGAGCCCTATCTGATTGAAACGCAGGGCGGGTTCAAACCGCAGGTCTATCTGCTGGCAAATGAAGGATATCCTGCTTATGCCTGTCTGGTCATGGCCCCTCAGTCGCTGATCGATTCAAAGCCAGCTGTGGTTCAGGCATTTGTGGACGCCAGTATCGAAGGCTGGGCCGATTATCTTTGGGGTGACGCCAGCGCGGGTGACAGGCTGATCTTGGCAGATAATCCCCAGTCAACTCCGGAACTGCTGGCGCAAGCCCGCGCAAGATTGAAGGCCGAAGGCATTGTCGGGTCGGGAGATGCCGAAACTTTTGGCATCGGTGCGATGACTGATGCCCGCTGGAAAAGTTTTCGCGACGCGATGGTCGCAACCAATGTCTATGCCGATGATATCAAACTCGATGCCGCATACACTCTGGCCTTTGTGAACAAGAGGGTTGGTGAGGAATTGAGGAAACGTCCATGAGCTGCTTGCGATTGATCATCGGTGCAGGCGTTGCCCTTTTTGGCATGCAGGCAGCACACGCTGAACTGCCGGGTTGTACGATTTTGATGGATGCTGCATCAGCCAGGATCACCTATGAGCTTG
>CAISDR010000594.1 GCA_903884125.1 uncultured bacterium | reverse complement strand
GCTATCGGCCGCCGTGTGGATGAATAGGGATCAAGCATGGCTACGTCATTTCTGTGCCACGCCTTGACCAGCAGGTCGGTCAGAAGGAATGCGTCATGAATGCCGCCATTCATTCCCATGCCACCAGACGGTGAATTCAAATGTGCTGCATCACCTGCCAAAAGCATCCGCCCTTTCTGATAGGTTTCCACAATTCGCTGGTGTACCCGGTAAGGACGCATATCGCCCAGTGGATAGTCTTCAGACCGCGTCACGATCAGTTGCATTTTGGCCTGAATGGCCGCAGGTTTTATGGCGTCTTCTATTGTCTCTCCGGCTAGCGGATAAAGCGAACAGCGCCAAAGATCAGGCAGGCGCAGCAGCGAAAACGTGCCATGTGCCGCCCAGATATAATTCACATTGGAAAGCCCTGGCAGAAAGGCTGAAAAATCAAACGACGTGGTCGCCAGGATTGTCGTCTCGGGATAGGTCTGGCCTTTAAAATCAAGACCCATTGCATTTCGGACGATACTGTGTGCGCCATCTGTGCCGATAAGATATCGCCCATGGAAATTTAGCATCTCCTCAGGCCCTTGGGCGGCAACTTCAACGGCGTTATCACTTTGCCGGGCGGCGGTGACACGCCAGCCTGGAAGATAGTCAATCTGAGGCAATTGCGCCATCCGCGCGCGGATCAGCGCGCAGAGTTTGGATTGTTCGCATTGCAGACGATAGGGATGACGCGTATCGCCGGAGATGACGCCAAGATCAAATTCGGCCTTTTCATGGGTTTCGTGCAGGCGGATCTGCCAGGTTGGCGATTTCAGTCCAAGCGCAATTAGAGGTTCCGCAAGATCCAGTCCGTCCAGCATATCCAGCGTCGGCGGATGAAATGTCGATGCCCGTAAATCAGCAGGTGGGGTTGCATCCGCCTCAAACAAAGTGACAGGAATATCAGCCATGGCAAGGCGCAAGGCGCAGATAAGACCTACGGGACCTGCGCCTGAAATCAATATCCGGTCTTGATCGTGTGCCATCATCGTGGTCCCCTAAGCAGAATTATGAACTGAATCCTGTCTTGTTCCAGACAGAAATTGGAAAGCAATCAAATATGGACGTCGATTATGGCACGATGGGTCGTATTGGACTCCTGACCCCACAAGCCAATCCTACGGTTGAACCAGAATTTTCGCGCATGATCATGTCGGATGTCGGTCTTTATACCGCGCGGCTTGTTTCGCATGAGCCCGATGCCAAACGCAGGCTTGTTCACTACCTTGAAAATCTTGGTTCGGCCGTTGATCAGTTTGGTGGAATGGCGCTTGATGCAATCGGCTTTGCCTGTACAGGGTCCAATTATCTTGTGACACCTGATCATGCAAAATCCATCTTTGATCGCGAATCCCTGCGTATAGGGATCCCTATCGTTTCAGCCGCCGATGCCATTAAGGCCGCGTTTGCAGAAATTGGTGTCCGTCGGTTGAGTTTACTTTCACCCTATCCAACCTGGTTGACCAATGCGGCGGTAAGTTATTGGCAGGCATGTGGCTATGAAATCGTGCAGGTCGTGCGTGTGGGGCAAGCGGAAGGTGATACAAGGCCGATCTATGAACTGGGTAGCGCTGATGCCCTGCGGGCTGCAGCATCGCTTGCCCCTGGTATCGCAGATGCGATTTTGGTCACGGGCACAGGTCTGCCCAGCCTGTCGATATTGGGTCCACTTAGTAAAAAGCTGCATTGTCCGGTTCTTTCATCAAATCTTTGTCTGGCTCAGGCGCTGTCGGCACGTGCGGGCCAACATCGCATAGCGATCAGAAAGGTTTGACCGCACCAAGAAAGCATGTGCCGGAAATGCCAATCCAGTAGACATAGGCCAGATATCGGGCGAAGCCGATCTCTCGTTCCAGTGCAGCTTCCTCCTGGGGATCTGGTCCCATGGCCAGCTTGCGAAACCGCATCGTCCATGACCGCATCGTAAATCGCAGCAGCAGGCCGATGACCAGCATAAGCGAATAGACAATTATTTTGGACGGATACCAATAGCTGCCGGTGTCCACGGTCAATGGGCCATTGCCCATGAGCGATGAAATGCCAATATAGAGCAGGGCCGGGATCAGAAAATAGCGGATGGCCTCGTCAACCTTGGTCAATCGGATGCCAAGATCGGTTTCGCGGGCAAAAAACGCGCCCCAGGCCAGGCCCACCCAGCCGGCAACCAGTACCCACATCAAAACAAGCCAGTTTCCGCCCAAGGGCTGCAGGCCATAAAGGTGTCCCATATGCAGTCCAAGCGGTAACAGCAGAATTATCCCGGTGCGTGCCAGAATGTCGATGCGATAGGCGGTTTCCATATGTCTGCGCCGTTCATCCAGCGACAGATGACGATTGACGACATTGTAAGAGGTCTGGAAAACGCCCCATTCACCGCCCAGCCAATAGACCATGGACAGGATATGGACCCAACGCAAAATCTCAACCTCGTGATCCCACATACATCACCTCGTTTTTCGAAATGGTATAATAATATACCAATTGGGGCAGGGCCAGTGGTTTTATGGGCTGAACTAGGCCAGTTGTTACAGTGGTTTGTCGCCGGGCAACTGGTACGGGGTAGACTGAATTTGGATACCTGCGTCAACAG
>CAISDR010000593.1 GCA_903884125.1 uncultured bacterium | reverse complement strand
TCATCGATTGTATCGCGCGGCGGGCAATTCACGGCAATTGCCCTGCTGGTGGCGCGATTTGGCCCGACAGTAGAACCATTGATCGAACGTTACATGCTGCAACTGGGTATTGTGGTCGTGGCCGTGATCGTCGCAGGATTTATCGCGCTGAACTATATCTAGGCGCTGCTTTTGATCCGTGTGGAATGGAACGCATGGGGTAACAGATTGGCGATTGTATCCGACTGGCTTGATTTGCCGACGGCGCCGACCAGAATGATCAGCGAATCCCCCGCAGCGAATTCGGTAATTTTCTGACGACAGCCGCCACAGGGCGGAACGCTTGGCTCGGCGGCGATTGCTATGGCCTTGATGGACTTGTGTCCGGCTGCGACCATTGCGGCGATGGCCGCCCCTTCGGCGCAGATACCCTCGGGATAGGAGGCATTTTCCACATTTGCGCCGATGAATATCTGGCCCTTTTCACTCAGCAGGGCCGCCCCGACCCTGAACTTGCTATAGGGTGCATGGGCATTGCGACGAACCTTTCGGGCAGCGGATATCAGCGCCTTTGTGTCAATGCTAGCGTTCTTTGACATATGGTACCCCGCTGGCCTTGGGTGGAATGGCGCGTCCAACCAGTCCGGCCAGCAAAACCAGTGTCAGCACATAGGGCAATGCCTGGATGAACTGTACCGGGATGGCGCCAATACCTGGAATGTTCAGACCCTGCAGCCGTGATTGTGCAGCATCTGCAAATGCAAATAGCAGACAGGCGAAAAAGGTCGGCCAGATCCGCCATTTACCAAAGATCAGAGCCGCCAGCGCCAGATACCCTTTGCCTGCGGTCATGTTGGGAACAAAGCTTGCCGACTGGGCAATGGCGATATAGGTCCCGGCCAGTCCGCACAAAAGACCAGAAATGATCGAAGCCTGATATCGCAGGGTTGCAACCTGAATGCCCGCAGTATCCACAGCCTCGGGATTCTCCCCTACCGCGCGAAGGCGTAATCCAAAACGGGTCTTGTGCACCAGCCAGACAAGGGCGGGAACCAGAACCAGGCTCAGATAAACCAGAATATTGTGTCCGGCGACCAGTTCAAACAATGCCCGTAAGGCCGGGTCGAGCTGACTGGTACCATCAGCAGCGGCAAAACTTGTTCCGCGAAAGCGGGCAGCATCTGGCAATTGCGGTGTGCGTCCGCCCTGGGAATAAAGGGCTGCCGCTATGGTGACGGTAAGACCCGCTGCCAGAATATTCAGCGCCATGCCGGAAACAACCTGATTGCCGCGAAAGGCAATCGCGCCGACGCCATGGATCAGTGCAAATACAATCCCGGCACCAAGTCCGGCGGCAAGGCCTGCCCAGGGTGAATTGGTGGCATGAGCAACAGCGGCCGACGCAAATGCCGAGATCAGCATCTTGCCTTCGATGCCCACATCAACAATACCGGCGCGTTCGGAAAAAAGTCCGCCCAGCGCCCCCAGCATCAGCGGAATGGCCAGTCGCAGGCTGCCCGCGGCGAGGGCAAGGCTGACGGTGATGAAGTCATCCATATTCCTATCCCCCTGCGGTGCCGGTCAGCTCGGCGCGGGTCGAACGGGCCGCCGCAAACAGACGCGCCAGCGGGCTGCGGAAAATATTTTCCAGCGCGCCACAGAACAAGATGATCAGCCCCTGAATCATCACAACCAGATCGCGCGAAATGCCGGGCATATCCAGTGCCAGTTCCGACCCGCCCTGATAGAGCGCGCCAAACAGAAGCGATGCGATGATCACACCTGTGGGCCTGTTGCGTCCCATCAATGCAACCGCAATTCCGACAAAACCATAGCCGCCGGTAAACCCCAGCACCAGTCGATGCTGCGCACCCAATATTTCGTTGGCTCCCACAAGGCCCGCCAAAGCGCCCGACAGGGCCATGGCCAGAACTGTCATGCGCGAAGGCGAAATACCGGCATAAAGCGCGGCATGGGGATTTAGCCCCACCGCACGAAGTGAAAATCCCCAGCGCGTGCGCCACAGGAAGATATTCAATCCCAATGCACAAAAAAGCCCAAGCAGCAGCGAGAGGTTGAGCGGTGTCTGTGCCAGTTCCAGACCCAGGCTCTGTGCAATCTGGTGAGCTGCGGGCAGCCAGACATTTTCTGAAATACTGCGTGATTCCGGCGTGCCGCCGCCGGGTGCAATCAATACATCAACCAGCAGATAGGTAAGCAGCGCGCCTGCCAGAAAATTCATCATAATGGTGGTGATAACCACATGCGATCCGCGATAGGCCTGCAGCCAGCCAGGTATGGCACCCCATATGCCGCCAAAGATCATGGCCGCCAAAATTGCCAGCGGTATCGCAATAATTCCCGGCAGGCCGGGTGAGATCACCAACCCGACCAGGGCCGCACCAAGACCGCCCAGCATCGCCTGACCTTCGGCGCCGATATTGAACAGTCCGGCGTGACTGGCAAGCGCCACGGCCAGTCCGGTGAAGATGAAATTGGTTGTGTAATATAGTGTGTAACCCAGGCTGTCGGCAGATCCAAACGCACCGGTAACCATCAGTCCCAATGCCTCAAACGGATCATGGCCAAGTGCCGCCATCACCAGACCGGATACGATAAAGGCTGCCGCCAGATTGATAACCGGCAGTACCCCGATTTCCACCCACCAGGGCAAGCTCTGATTGCGGCTCATGCTGCAACCTTGTGGTCGCCCGCCATCCATAATCCGATCTGGCGTTCATCGGCCTGGGATGCGGGAATATCACCCATGATTGCCCCCTGGCTCATCACGATGACACGATCAGACAGCATAAGGATTTCATCCAGTTCGGCAGATACCAGCAGGATCGCTGCACCCTGATCGCGCAGGGCGACGATACGCTTGTGGATGAATTCAATGGCGCCAATATCAACGCCGCGGGTGGGCTGACCCACGATCAGAAAGGCGGGGGCATTTTCCATCTCGCGCCCCAGCACGATTTTCTGCTGATTGCCGCCCGAAAAATGCCCGCCAGCCTGCATCGGTCGGCTGGGGCGGACATCAAAAGAGGCCATAAGCGACCGGCAATGATTGAGGATTGCCGACGGACGCAGGAAATTTCTGTTGTTGAAACTTGGATCATTCTGGCGTCCCAGAATGGCATTGTCTCTGGCGGATAATTCAGCAATCAGACCTCGCACCAGCCGGTCTTCAGGTACATGCGCGATACCCATTTCGCGCCGTTTGCGCACGGATTCAGCGCTTCCACCTAGACCCAGATCCTGTCCCCTGAACCGGATGGTGCCATGACTGATCGGCATAAGACCTGCAATTGCCTCAATCAGTTCGCTCTGGCCATTACCGGATACGCCAGCAAGCCCTGTTATCTCACCGGCGCGCAGGGACAGGCTGACATCCCGCACGCGGGGGATGCCGTCGCTGTCATTGACCGATAAATGTTCCAGCGTCACCACGTCGCCACCGGGAACGGCCACAGATTTGGATACCTGCAGGATAACTGGTCGGCCAACCATGTGTTCGGCCAAACCTTCGGCCGTGCAGTGCGCGGTGTCCAGATCTGCAACGACTGCGCCACGACGCATGACAATCACGCGATCAGTGACGGCCAGCACCTCTTTCAGCTTGTGGGTGATCAGGATTACCGTGCGCCCCTGATCGCGCCATTGACGCAAAATGTCAAACAGGTGGCGTGTTTCATCCGGCGTCAATACTGCGGTCGGTTCATCAAGGATCAATATATCTGCCTTGCGATAAAGCGCTTTTAGAATTTCAACCTTTTGTTTGTCACCAACGCTCAAACCGGACACCAGCGCATCGAGATCGACATTGAGTCCGAATGCCTTTGACAGTTCGGCTAATTCGCCGCGTGCCAGAGCCAGTCTGTCAGCAAGCTGGAATGCCCCTTCGGAACCCAGAATAATATTTTCGAGTACTGAAAACGTGTCTACCAGCTTGAAATGCTGATGAACCATGCCGATACCATGAGCAATGGCATCAGCCGGGACCTTTATATCCACTTCATGGCCGTGAACCAGAATCTGGCCGTGATCGGCTTTCAGATAGCCGAACACCATGTTCATGACTGTTGATTTGCCAGCACCATTTTCGCCGATCAGACCCAGCACCTCGCCGCGCTGGACGCGAAAGGATACAGACTTGTTCGCGTGGTTTGAACCGAAATGCTTGTCGATACCGATCAGTTCTAGTGCTGGTTCAGTCACGGCATTTCCGGAACTTTGATTTTACCGGCAATGATCGCATCCCGCGCCTTGTTCACATCAGCCAGAACAGCGGCGGGGATCAGCGGCTTGTTATATTCATCATAGGCATAGCCAACGCCGTCTTCCTTTAGTCCCAATATGCGCGCACCCGGTTTCCATGTGCCATCGCGGGCAGACATCATGGCCTGATAGACAGCCACATCAATGCGTTTGACCATGGATGTCAGAATGGTGCCGGGGTGCAGACGGTTCTGGTTTGAATCAACGCCAATGGCCAGTTTCTTGGCATCGGTGACCGCCTGAAAGACACCGAAATTTGTTGATCCGGCGCAGGAAAATATCACATCAACACCACGCGCAATCTGATCACGCGCCAGTTCGCCACCGCGCACCGGGTCACGGAATGCTTCGGCGGTTGTCCCTGTCATGGCCGACAATACATCAATCTTTGGCACGGCATATTTGGCACCGGCCGTATACCCCGCCAGGAAATTGCGGATCAGCGGAATATCCATGCCACCGACAAATCCGATTTCATTGGTTTTGGATGACAGGGCGGCCAGCATGCCGACCAGAAATGATCCTTCTTCCGACCGGAACAGCACCGACTGGACATTGGGCAGATCTACGTTCGAATCGATGATGGTAAATTTGGTATTGGGAAATTCCTTGGCTACGACTGAAATGGGGGTGGCGTTGTTAAATCCGATCGCAATAACGATGGACGCCCCCCGCCGGGCCAGATTGCGCAAGCCCTGTTCGCGTTCGGCCTGATTCTGGATTTCAAACTCGCGAACGGTGTCGCCTGTCTCGCTGGTATATTTTTTGACCCCATCCCAGGCTGACTGGTTGAACGAGGCATCAAATCGCCCGCCAACGTCGTATAAAACAGCAGGCGAGCCCTTTTGGGCCAAGGCAGGCAGTGCCGAGCCAATAAGGGCAAGGCTGACCAGGACAACAAAAACAATGCGCCGCGCCATGGGTAAATATCTCCAGAAGCATGCAATTGGGTTTACGGCCCATTTGACCCACCCAGGGGCAGATGGTCAACGCTTCAATGCATTACCCCCCCTGGATCTTTGATATCCAGCCCATCGACCCTTGGCAAAGCCCGCCCGGCATGAGAAGAGGAAGCTGGGGCTCACATCTGTTGCCAGGTTTTGTCTGCAGGACAGCTTCGATACGGATTTGGGACAGGGTGGCCGGTTTTGGGGGCAGAAATTAAATGGTGGCGAAGGCCGATTATTTTTTAGGCAGATTCAGGCAAGGGCCGGGGCAGGTGCCGGGGATTGGCCTTGCCATAGCCCTTGCATTACTGGGTTTAGCTGCTGGTCCGGCCAGCGCGTCCGGGCCGCGTGTTCCGGGTCAAATGGTTATCGGCCTCTCCCAGTCCCCAGCCAACATGCATCCCGCAATCGAACCTCATACGTCCAAGGCGCTACTTTTGGACTTTGCCCTGCGGCGCCTGACGGTCAATGATCCCGATTTCAAGGTTGTCTGCCAATTGTGTGTCGAGGTACCAACGATTGCCAATGGCCTTGCCAGGATAATTGATCGCCCCGACGGGACTAAAGGTATGGCGGTTACCTATAATCTGCGCCCCGACAGTTTCTGGGCCGATGGTACCAGAGTGACTTCGGCCGACGTGATTTTTTCATTTGAGGCGGGCAAGCGCGCGGACATGGGCTTTCAGCGCCCGGATGTCTATGCGGTGATCGACCGGGTCGAGGCACCAGACCCATTGCGCGCCGTGGTCTTTCTGAAAAGCATTCAGTCGAATTTCAACGCGCTTGATTGGCCAATCCTTCCGGCGCATATCGAACGCGAGACGATTAAGAACAGTGCCGATCCGGCCGATTTTCGCAAGAATACGCTTTATAATCGCGCACCCGCGACGCCAGGATTATGGAACGGCCCCTATCGCATGACCGCAAGCGAGCCGGGCGTATCCTATACCTTTGAACCCAATACATTCTGGAAGGGCAAGGCGCCTGCATTTAAAAAGATTATTGTAAGGGTTATCGAAAACACTTCGGCGCTGGAACAGAACCTTATGTCAGGTGATGTAGATTATATATTCGGCGAACTGGGCTTGTCGCTTGATCAGGCTATCAGCCTTGAGGCGCGTGCCGCTGACCGCTTTGATTTTGTCTATAATCCCGCCCTGACCTATGAACATGTAGACATTAATCTGGATAATCCGATTCTGAAAGACGTGCGCATCCGGCGGGCATTGCTGGCAGGACTTGATCGTGAAGCGATCAATAACCGGCTGTTTAAAGGCAAACAGCCAGTGGCGGCAACATTTGTCAGCCCCAAGCATTCGGGGTTTGACGCAAACATTCCTGTCGCACCCTATGATCCGGTGCTGGCTGGGCGGCTTCTGGATGAGGCGGGCTGGAAAATGGGCGCCGGTGGTATTCGCGTCAATGCTGAAGGAAAGCGCCTGCAGATTGAACTGATGACGACCGCCGGAAACAAACAGCGCGAGCTGGTTCAGACGGTTTTGCAAAGTCAGTGGAAACAGATTGGTGTTGATATCGTGATCCGTAACGAACCGGCGCGCGTGATGCTGGGCCGGTCGCTGCGCGAGCGGAAATTTCCGGGGATGGTGATGTATTCATGGTCATCCCTGCCGGATGAGCCGCCATCGCAAACGCTGGCCAGCAGTTCCATTCCGACAGAAGCCAATAATTTTGGTGGATCGAATTATCCTGGTTGGTCAAACGCCGAATTTGATAGCGCCATAGCTGATGCGGCTCATGAACTCGATGATGGCAAACGCCGCGCCATCTGGTCTAGGATGCAGCGGATTTATGCCAGCGAACTACCGGTGCTGCCGCTTTATTTTCGCGCCGAACCATTCGTCTTTCCGAAATGGCTGAAGGGAATTCGCCCGACCGGGAATCAAATTCCGTCCACCGCCTGGGTCGAGGACTGGTATGTCGCTCAATAAGGCTGTGAAAGTCTTGGGTGATCTGCCTTTGCTCCGGGTTGAAAACCTCATGGTGGGGTTTGGCCATGTGCATTCCCATGTACCGATTGTACGCGGCATTTCCTATGACATCGAGCCCGGCAAAACC
>CAISDR010000592.1 GCA_903884125.1 uncultured bacterium | reverse complement strand
GGCTGCCAAGCATTGTGACGATGCGCAGGATAAAGATGGTAAGGAAAATCAATCCTACGGTGCGTATCGTCGTGGTGGTACCCAGCCAGGTAAGTACCAACACCACCCATCCACCGCTTGCCAGTGAAACTCCCGTTTCCAACTGCTTCCCGATTGCCAGTGCCGACAGTGGGAACAAGACACTCATTGCCGCCAACTCGACGACAACGGAAACCAGCGACATGACCAAGCTTAGATGAAGCAGTGGATTTCGGGCAAATGCAAACCTGAGCAGATGTCCAATATACGCAAGGCGATTCATTTTGCCCAGACCCTTGATATTCGTATATTTGCGGTTCTGCCGACGACCTTGAATTCATGTGGTCCGGTAATCGATGCAAGCTTGAACTCATAAGGCTCAAATACTTTTTTCAAACGATGCCTTTGGCCCGCATATTCGATCTCCGCATCCGCAGTCGAATCGGCGCGTATTTCAATACCAAGGATGCTGCATTCACTGACGTCAAGAACCACAGAGAAGCTGTTTTCCGCAAGCAGGCCACCCGTGCTTCGGGATTCCGCCAATTCCGCATCCAGCAGGTGGAAACCGGCATGGAAATAGGGAAGTTTTTCGATTTCGTCGAAACAAATTTCCTTCGGCGGGGCGTAAATCAGCCGACTGCGAATAATGCGTGCGGGCGAACCTGCAACAATTGCGTAGGGTGGCACATCCCGGGTTACTACCGAGTTGGCCCCGACGACCGCGCCACGTCCTATGCGAATCCCTGCTTTTACGAACACATTGTTGCCGAGCCAGCAGTCTTCTTCCAAAGTCACCGGTGATGAATTGGCCGGTGCTCGGATGTCCTGCACTTTGAGCGGCAAAGCAGGGCGCCAATCAATTACATGATTTCCGGAAGACATATAAACGTTGTATGCCAGCGTGCAATATGCGCCTATTGCAACGTCGCCAAGAATAACTGCTCGATCCTGAATCGATGTTGATCTGCCTATGGTAATTCTGCCGCCAGGAGCAATTTCACATTGACGGCCTATGTAACAGGCTTCACCTAGTTTCAGGTTTGCCCCGGGTGCAATATTCAAGATGGAACTGCTGCCCACAGACGCGGCAATGTCGTATTGGAGATTGCCATCGCCGATCACTACCGCTGTGTCGTCTATTCGCAAACCCGGATATCGGCTGCGGTGACGGATTCGCCGGCCGACCCGGGTATCCGACCAGAAAAACCGCATTAGCTTGGCGATCATCGGATCGTTCAGGCCCTGGGCAGAAACGCGGCAAATATTTCCGGATACCGTTCGACAAAGGCCTGGCATTCGGGGGCGGAAAATTTAGGCTGCGTTGCCGGGGGATAGTGTCCACCAAAAGACTGTTGCTGAATTGCAGTTGCAGGACGAGGCGATCGCCCTGCGTTACGTGCTTACCTTTGTGGAGTCCGCGAGTGTCTTCGGCAAGGACAGTTCCACGTTTTCCGGTGAATTCGATGAAATCGGCTGGGGAGTAGTGTTTGGAAACTTCTTCATCGGTCAGTCGCACATATCCCTTCTTGAGGACAGAAGGCGGAATGCCGCCTGATTTGTGGGATCCCGCGATAAAGGTGTGTGGGCCATTATTTGTGTCGACATCGGTTAGATAAATAAAAAACTTGAGCCATTTAATACGGTCCATGTCGAAATGATAAAACTGGGCGGCCGCCTCGCTGGGTCGATCGGAGTACGCGGTATTCCACCACATGGTCAGTACATCCGCCATGGGCAAGCTGCCAAGGTACGACTGGGCTACCCCAAGAATTGACGGGTCGCAGAGCAGCTCTTGTACGTCTGGATTGGCAAGCAGGGTAGCTACCGGAAAATCGTATCGAATTCCCTTTGGAGACGAACGGTCCTCTCGATACACCCTTAAAGACCCTGCGGCGGAGACATCGCGCTCATCCTCACGCACCAGGCTTGGTTGGTCCAGGCCCATTGCCAACAGGCGGTCACACAGGTCCTCGGATAGTGTTCGTGAAAAAACGTGGTAACCACGGGTATTGAGTGAATCAACAATTCCTGGCAGTTCGTCTGCTAACGGACCCAATACGCCATTCGGAGGCGGTAAGGCATATTTGGTTCGAAATTGGGCGATGCAGCGAGACAGAAAATCATTGGAGCGACCGCCGGTTTGGCAAAACTGCCTTACCAGCGCCTGGTATGCCGGTGGCGGCGTTTTTCCGGTCATCGCATGTGTGCCTGCACCAGTTCCCAGGCACGTCCAGTCGTAAATATCCCTGAGCCTGATCATGGGCGAATTTCGTCAAGTTTGCCAACCCATTGAAACCATATTTCCAAATTGACGAGCTGCCAGAAAAACATCATATGGTTGTCCATCAGAAGGCCTTCAGAAACGATTTTTTCATGCTCATCAAGAAGCCGAAGGACTTCGCTTAAACATCAACAGCGGCATCTATTTCGAATTCATCAAAGCAGAAGAATACTTCTCTGAAAATCCGAAACGTTACGCCTTGC
>CAISDR010000591.1 GCA_903884125.1 uncultured bacterium | reverse complement strand
TGACCGATTTTAGGCGGTTTTATTGGACTTTTGCGATCCGGCACGATAGTCCGTTGCCGCCGCTCATTGCAAAAGCCCGGCTTTGCACCCTGCCACGAGCCCCCAAAAAGTCATATTTTTCAGGCCGAAACAGATTTTCCAGCGCCCAACCGGCGAATCGTTCGTGGTAAAACCAGCTGACGCCAAAGGCCAAAAATCAGCCCGGCCAGACAACCAACCTTGCATCGCAATATTCTTATTCTACAAAAAAATATTTCTAATCGACTTCGCCATGGGTCAACACACCTCCCCCCCCGCACAGTTTCGCGCCTAGGGGTTTTCAGCATAAACCTTGACCAGATCAGTTATAAAGTCGCGCCCGGTATAAAGTGCCTTTATTTCGATGCGTTCATTAAGACCGTGAATATTATTTGCATCCGGATCTGACCATGTGCCTGGCACCCCATAGACGGGCATTTTCACAATGCCCATAAAAATGGCGTCTGTTGCACCGGTGGACATTGCTGGGATCAGCGGCACGCCCGGAAAATAGCGTGCGACCAATTCCTCGGCCGGACCCACGATTTTGGGATCAAGCGGTGGTGGCAGCGCTACCGGACGTAGCGGCGGCATTGCCGTAACTTTTACCTCGGGATCATTGATCACCTTGGCCAGTGCGGCCTGGGTTTCCTCAACGCTGCGCCCCGGAAACATCCGGCAGTTGACATTGGCACCGGCCCGTTGCGGCAGGGCATTTCCAGCGTGTCCACCATCCAGCATGGTAGCAACGCAGGTCGTACGCAGCATCGAATGATAGGAGCGATCTTTGGACAGTTCGGCAGCAGCCTTTGTATCCTTGGGGTTTTTGGCGATGGCAAGAGCTGCACGACCCAGGTCATCAATTCGCATGCTGCCTATCTTTCTGAAATAGGCTCGCGTGGTATCATTGACCTCGACCGGAAATTCATAAGCCTTGATCTTCAATAGTGCCGCGGACAGGCGATAGATCGCATTATCGGGAACCGGCATCGAGCTGTGCCCACCCACATTGGTTACTTCAAGCCTGAAATTCTTGGCCGCTTTCTCACCAACTTGAAGCGTCTGAATTGATAGTTTGCCGTGCCCATTAGTGCGACCGCCACCACCTTCATTCAGGGCAAATGCAGCATCGATCAGATCCGGTCGCTGTTCAGCCAGATATTTGGCACCTACAAATGCTTCGCGGGTCTCTTCGCCACAGGTCAGTGCCAGTTTTATGCTGCGCTTTGGCACGTACCCGCTGGCGCGGAACCTAATCAGGATATCGGTAAATATTGCTGCCTGTGATTTGTCATCGGTGGTGCCCCGGCCATAATAATAGCCGTTTTCCTCGACCAATACGAAAGGGTCCCTTGTCCAGTCCGCCCGCTTTGCTTCGACCACATCAAGATGGGCCAATAAAAGCATTGCCTTGGCCGAAGTATCGCTGCCGGGCAGAATGGCAACCAGCCCACCTTCTTTAGGATGATCCGGCGTCGAGAACAGCGTTACTTCTTTTTCACTAAACCCCGCCGCCCTTAACCGTGCCGCCAACTGGTCTGCCGCCTGGGTGCAACTGCCCGCTGACAGCGTCGTATTGGTTTCAACCAGCTCCTTGTAAAGGTCAAAAAATGCTGCCTGATCCGGCCGCAGGGTCATCTGTTGGGCCGTTGCCGACCCCACAACCAAACCTGCCATTGCAATGAACAGTCCTGCCAAACCAAATCTGCGCATATCGCTCCACCTTAATTCTTAGAGACTGCTGAGACAGGGCGTTTCGGCCATCAGATATCGAGACAGATTTTTCCGAAATGCCTTCCGGATTCCTGATGTCTGAAAGCATCTGCAATCTGGTCCAGTGGAAAGTGGCTGTCAATTACCGGGCGCAGTCCATTTGCGTTAATGGCCCTTATCATTTCCTGTTGTTCGTGACGGTTACCAACCGAAACGCCCATGACGCGCAACTGCTTGCCGATAAAGGCCACAACGGGCATTTCCATTGAATATCCAGCCAATACGCCAATGATCGCAATATGTCCGCCCAGCCGCGCGGCGGCAACTGATTGACCGATCGTGCCGCCGCCGCCAATTTCAATCACATGGTCCACGCCGCGACCGTCGGTCAGGTCGATCGCCGCCTGACCCCATTTGGGGTCCGCCTTGTAATTGATCACGTGGTCGGCACCCAGCGCTTGCAGGCGCGCCAGCTTTTCATCTGATGAAGATGTTGCAATCACTGTTGCGCCAAAAGCCTTGGCAAACTGTAGGGCAAAAATAGAAACGCCACCCGTACCCTGAACCAGAACAACCTCGCCCGCGCGCAGTTCCCCATCAGTCACAAGCGCACGCCAGGCCGTAAGGCCCGCGCATGTAAGCGTTGCAGCTTCCGCATCTGAATATCCCGTGGGCGCACGCGTGAACGCCTGCGCTGGCGCAGTGACATATTCACAAGCAAAGCCATCGGCGCTGTCACCCGGTACCACCCGAAGATCATTGGGCGAGGCAGGCCCCCCTGCCCAATTCGGGAAAAACAGTGAAAGTACCTTGTCACCTTTGGCGAGTGTATGAACATCATCGCCAACCTCGACAACTTCACCAGCACCATCCGACATGGGAATACGCCCATCTGTCGCAGGAATTGCTCCCTGCACCACCAGATAGTCGTGATAGTTCAGTGAACTGGCGCGGATACGGACCAATACTTCGCCTCGGCCAGGCTGGCGCGGCGCCAACTGGGTTATTGTCAGATTATTCAACCCGCCGGGCTTGGCCAGCTTTACTGCTTTCATTCTCCGATCGCTCCCTGATATCGCTGCTGGTCATCTCATTACCCAATCCAATCGGGCAAGGCCAGTGAACGCCAGATGCCTGCACAAGGCAATATGATGCCGCGCGAGGAAATGGCGGCCAATTATGGTATCCGGGCTGCGAATTTCACTTCGAAAACACAGGTGCCCGCTCCCTGTGCTGTACAATGTCGCTCGACGACATGACAGTCCGGGTCGATAATCGCTGCAAACAGCCGCTGAAAGACAGCACAGTGCCACTGACAGATCGGTAGCTGCGCGGATTCCGCTTCACATAACGGATTATCCTTCAACCTGAATATGATTGTCCGTACGCCGCGCGTAGAAAAAGCACCTGAACCGGCAAAGGTCCAGGCGTGTCGCGCAATGGCACGCGCAAGAATTGGCGCCGCAAATAGGCGTGGCATGACCCGCAAAATGGTCTGAACCGGCGTCGGGATCCGGTTTTTCAAAAGGTAGTCCGCCGTCAGCTTTCCGGCCAGCCGCATAACCAAATCTGCGTTCTGCTCCGTCATATGCCTGCGAACAGCCCGATGCAGTGCGGCTACAGCTGTCTCATCCACCATTTCATATGGTGGAATATCAGACCACGACCCAAGACCGGCGGCATTAAAAATCGCGGCACGGGCCTCTGCGAACCCGGCTAGTTCCAGCGCGGGTATTATCTGGATGACGGCGTTGGGACCAATTCGCGCAGCAGCGGCCTTTGCGTCATGAATCCCGGGCCCATCAATTACCTGCTCATGGGCCATGGCTTAGGGATTCGATTTCCTCGACCCGATGTTCAATGCCGCCGCAGACATTGGTTGCCGCTGGAATATTCTGAGTTGATGCCTTTTTCTGCGCCTTTGCGTTCCAGTCCTGCGCCGCGGAGGCCTTGGTTCGGGACTCGTCAAAATGAAAATCCACCTTGTTTTTGGATTGGGGGCCCCAATATCCAACCCGTCCAAGATCATAGAACTTGCGTTCGAAGCCTGCTTTCAAAAATGCCTTCAGGCAACCTAACAGATACCGTCGCCGCTGACCGGTCCCCTGCCAGGGATAGGAAAACAGCGCTTTTCGCATATAGAAACGGCGATAATTATTCATCACCCGGTCAAGCAGCTCTCCCCGTTCCATCGCGGCAGGCTTTATGATCGGGGTAACAAAATTGTATTTTTCGAAGTCAAATACTTCGACCTTGTCGCTGAGTTCCTGAAACAGCTGGGTAAATGGCCAGGGTGTGTACATTGACCAATTGGCAAGATCTGGCTTCCAGTCCATTGCCATGCGATAGGTCTCTTCCAGCGTCTCGGCCGTTTCATTTTCAAGGCCGACGATGAATTGCGCCTCGACCACGATGCCAGCATCCCTGAGCAGCGCAATGGCCCGCTTGTTGTCGGCAACCTTTGTCTGTTTATGAAACCGATCAAGCTTAAGCTGGGCTGCGGCCTCAGTACCCAGCGACACATGAATT
>CAISDR010000590.1 GCA_903884125.1 uncultured bacterium | reverse complement strand
GGCGCCTTTTTCATGCCCGAACAGTTCGCTTTCAAGCAATGCTTCGGGGATTGCTGCGCAATTGACCGAAACAAACGGCTTTTCAGCACGAAGCGATTTGCGATGAATATGCCGCGCCAGGACTTCTTTGCCGGTGCCGCTTTCACCCGTGATCAGAACAGATGCATCTGATTTAGATACTTGCTCGGCCAGTTTGACGGCATTACCCATGGCCGGGTCTTTCCAGACCAACTGATGACTTTCGCTGGCAACGGCCTCAAGAACGGCGGCAATCAGATCAGGGTCCGGGGGCAGGGGCAGGTATTCCTTGGCACCGCGCCGGATCGCTTCGACCGCCGAGCGCGCATCGGTGCCGATGCCACAGGCGACGATCGGGACAACAATGCGTTCCGCCTCAAGCTGGCTGACCAGTTTGCCAATATCCAGTTTCACATCAACCAGCAGAAGATCAGCGCCCTTGCCACCGCGCAGCGCCGCCATGGCACCTTCGATGCTGTCGGATTGCAGGACTTTGGCACCGCGATCATGGGCGATTTTGGTTGCCGTTCCCAATTGCCCGCTCAGCGTGCCGACGATCAATAACCGCATGGCCCTATTCCCCTCAGACGCGATCTGCTTTGATAATTTCCGTCATGGTCACACCCAGACGGTCCTCGACCACCACCACTTCGCCACGGGCGACCAGGCGGTTATTCACATAAATATCGATGGCTTCACCGACCTTGCGGTCCAGTTCGACAACCGTGCCGCGCGCCAGTTTCAGCAACTGGCTGACTTCCATATGGGCCTTGCCCAAAACGGCAGAAACATTAACCGGTACATCGAACACCGCCTCAAGATCAGCGGCTGTTCGTGTGGCCTCCGGATCGTCTTCGGCTTCGTCCATAGCCGGCTGGCCATCAGGTGAAAGCTCGTTCCAGTCCACTTCGTCATTTGTTGCCATCAGACCATTGCTCCCCGATTAGTGGCTGGTCGGGTCTGTGCCCGTATGACCATCATCGCCGTGTCCCCGATTCACATGCTGCGAAATCAGAGTCTCTATTGATTCCAGCACAGATGCCATATCTCGTTCGGCGCCACCGCCCGCCCATTCGATCCGAAGGTCAGCGCCGGTAAAGGCTTCATCCTCGGCCAGTACCAGCCGGCCGGTAAATCCGCGCCGCTCTGCCTGGGCATCCAGCGGGCCGCGCAATTCCTCGATCAGGCCCGGGTTCATGGTGATCACCAGACGTGGTTCCGTTTTCAGCGTGCCAAGGCACTGGTCGACCAGTGCCTCGATTTCAACGCGCGGTGACTGCGCAATAAGGGCCGGTGCCAGACGGCTGGCAATGGCAAATGCCAGATAGGCTGCATCGCGCCGCTGCTGATCGATGGCTGCATCCATGCCCTCAATCATCGGGCCGAGCATGGCACCGATCTGTTCCAGCAGTGCTGCCACATGGGCCTGATGGGCATCAATTGCATCCTGAGTACCCTTTGCGATGCCCTCGTCAAAGGCCGCCTGACGCAGCGCTTCGATTTCTTCAACCGACAACGGATCAGGCTCTTCCTCGGCTACGGCAACTTTCTGGACAATCAGTTTGCCGCCTTTACCCACTGCAACCTTGAGACCTGATTTGTCAGGCCCGGCCGCGAATAGCGGTGTAAAAGAGGCGTTATTGGTCGGCGGCATGGTTTAC
Source organism: uncultured bacterium (assembly GCA_903884125.1). GTDB lineage: Bacteria > Pseudomonadota > Alphaproteobacteria > CAISDR01 > CAISDR01 > CAISDR01. Next base: position 2,406 of record CAISDR010000590.1, on the reverse strand, counting down.
TTCGCTTCGTAGAGCCATGAACGCAGGATCGCGATCGCTTCTTCAGGATGTTTTTCGATGATCTCGCCGACCTTCTTGACCGACGACGCCTTCACGCGGCCTTCAATCTGGGCGATGTTGATCATCTGATCCACTTCGGATGTTGGCTCGGGCAGTGCCTGTGCAGAAAGCAGGGCAGGGTCAAGTCCGCCAGGCCCCGCCAGTTGCGGCAGTCCCATACCCGCAATTTGCAAGCCTGGTGCAAGACCCGGCGGTCCACTCTGTGCCCCCAGGATTTTGGTCAGCATCGGACGCAGCACCAGCACAACAACCAGAACTGCGACCACAAGGATGACCAGCATCTGACCAATCGAGATAACTTCCTTCTTGGTAAAGCCCAGGAAGAATGGCGGCTCGACCACTTCGAGACTGGTATCCAGCGGTGCAAATTGCAGGTTCTGCACCAGAACCTGATCGCCCCGATCCTTGTCGAAACCAATGGCGGTCTTGACCAGATTTTCGATCCGCGTCAGATCTTCGGCCGAGCGCTCCTGATAGGTGCGGGCATTGGTTTCAGCATTCACATTGTAGATACCATCAACCAGCACCGCGACGGAAAGGCGTTTTACCTGACCTGCTTCGACGGTCTGTTTGGTCGTGGTGTTTGCAATTTCGAAATTGGTTGTCTCTTCCGTGCGTGTGCTCTTGGTCTGATTGGCACCCTGACCCTGACCGTTTGGAATCTGACCTTCAGGCAGATTGGCGCCGACCGTAATGTCTGCGGGTGATTTCTCGGATGACTGATCGGCATTGTTCAGCGTCTGGGTCGAGCGGACAACCTGACGTTCCGGATCAAAATCCTGTTTCACGATTTCGCGGCGGTTATAGTCAATCTCGGAGGTAACCTGGACCCTGACCTTGTCGGGGCCGACAATTGATCCCACCAGTTCCATGATGCGGGTGCGCATCTCGGATTCCTTGGCCTGATTACGTTCATCCGCAGAACCGAGCGGTCCAGCGGCATCCTTGCCCTGACCATTGGCCAGCAGCGTGCCGCGCTCATCGATCACGGCCACATGATCCGGTGTCAGGCCCGGAACTGCCGTTGCGACCAGATGCTGGATCGCGGCAACTTCGCCACGACCCAGTTCGCCACGGGTCTTGACCACAACCGATGCTGTGGCCAGACGCTGTTCGCGCTGAAACAGCTGGCGTTCCGGCAAAACCAGATGGACGCGGGCATTATCCACACGGTTCAGTGCCTTGATCGTGCGGGACAGTTCACCTTCAAGGGCCCTGAGGTTGTTCAGGTTCTGGGTAAATGAGGTGGTGCCAAGGCTGTCGCCTTTGTCAAAAATTTCATAACCGACACTGCCGCCGGTGGGCAGGCCGTCGGCTGCCAGCTTCATGCGCATCTTGCGCGCTTCTTCTTCGGGGACTTCAATCGTCGAGCCGTCGCCCTTTAACTGATAGGGAACCTTGTCAGCTTCCAGTCGCTGGATGATGACGCCGGCTTCTTTTGGATCCAGCCCCTGATACAAAGTGACATAGGAACCGTTTGACACGCGGCCGGTCGCAAGGATCAGGCCGCCGACAATGCCAACAAGCACAAGCGCCATGACAATCAGGCGAACCGGGCCAAGCCCACGCATGAATTGAACGAGATTATCCACAGTCGACCCCCCGCCAAGTCAGAACGGCATCCATGCCGCCCCACTTTTGGACAAAAACCAGCGAATGCATCAGGTGCTTTTGCGTGTGGAAGGCCTTCTGGCCACAGGATTCGGTCTGTCCCGGTCCTGCCAAGATAGGCAAAATTTACCTACCGACCCTGAAGAATTGGTTAACGGGGAATTTAATAAGGGGTTTTTTGGAACAGGCCGCGCATCAGGGCGGCGGCCCACAGACAGTCTGCCTACAGGCTGACCGCGCGGTATTGCTGAATGCGGGTTGTACGCAGCCCGGCCAGACCGTGGCGATCAATCGCCTTCTGCCAGGACAGGAATTCTTCAATCGTCAAAGTATAGCGGGCGCAGGCTTCTTCAAGCGTCAGTAAACCCCCGCGAACAGCCAAAACAACCTCGGCTTTGCGGCGAATCACCCAGCGGGTGGTGCCTGGCGGCGGCAGTTCGTCGATTGTCAGCAGTCGGCCATCAGGGCCCATAACGCGCGCCTGCCGCATGCCAAGGTCAAAACCGGTATGTTGAAGATCGCTCAAAATACCTCCTGTTGGTTGAGTTGCCTCTGGCACAGCCGAAAGTCCCGAAATGGGGCCGCCGATCAGATGCGGTTGCCCCGGACCATAGCCCGCAGTTTGTTAAGAAAGTTCTAAACGATTGGGTTAACGCCTCCTGAATCTGAGTATTAGAGTCTGATCGTGCTTCTCGTTAAGGGGTGGTCGTCGAAGTCGGTGCTGCGGCCTGCGCC
>CAISDR010000589.1 GCA_903884125.1 uncultured bacterium | reverse complement strand
GGCACCGCAGACAAAGGCCGAGGCGAAAGCCAAGCTTAAGACATTGCACGTTGGTGTGGGTTATCCGGATAAGTGGACCGATTATTCCAAACTGGTGGTCAAAGCCGATGATGCATTCGGCAACCGTGTCCGCGCCGAAGAGTTTGCACTGCGCACGGCCATCGCCAAGCTGTCAAAGCCGGTGGACCGTGATACCTGGGTGATGAACCCGCAACTGGTCAATGCCGTAAATCTGCCCGCGTTGAATTCGCTGAACTTCCCTGCAGCTTATTTACAGGCACCGGCGTTTGATATTCATCAGCCTGCGGCAAATAACTATGGTGCCGTAGGTGCAATCATCGGCCATGAAATCAGCCATTCGTTTGACAATGGCGGCGCATTGTTTGATTCAAAGGGTAAATTGCGCAACTGGTGGACACCGGAAGATTTCGCTCATTTCACCCAATCCGGCGCGCAGCTTGTGGCGCAATATGATGCCTACAAGCCGTTTCCCGACGCATCGGTGAATGGCAAGCAGACACTGGCAGAAAACATTGCTGATGTGGCGGGTCTTTTGACCGCCTATGAGGCCTATCAGGTGCAGTTGGGCGGAAAGCCCGCGCCGGTGGTTGAAGGCTTTACTGGCCCGCAGCAATTCTTTCTGGCCTTTGCCCAGGACTGGCGGTTCAAAGCGCGCGAACCTGCTGCGCGTCAGCGTTTGTTGACAGATGGTCATGCGCCCGCCCATTACCGCGCCTTGACCGTGCGCAATCTTGATCCCTGGTATGATGCATTTGGCGTCTCCGCCGATCAGACGCTGTATCTGCCGCCCGAGAAACGGGTCCGCGTATGGTAGCGAAAATGTGTTGGAGACTTGGCATATATTTCTTTGCACTGGGCGTGTTGTGCCTGGGGCGGGGTGCTTATGCCGATCTGCCGCGTGCGCTATACACGGTTGAAGCCGTATCGGTGGATGTCACCAATTCACTGCCGATCCGTGCCCGCGAAATGGCCATTGCCAATGCCCATGTGATTGCGTTTCAGCGTCTGATGCGGCGGTTCATTCCTGAGCCTGAGCTGTTTCGGATTGCGGTCCCCAATGCTGCCGAGCTGGACAGGCTGGTGGCGGCCATCGAAGTGGTTGACGAAAAGTCCGCCGGTGGTCGCTATCTGGGGCGCATTACTGTGGTGTTCCGCCCTGATGAGGTGCGCAAGCGACTTCGTGCCAGCGGTCTGCCCTATAGCCTGACGCTGGGTCGGCCAGCACTGGTGATTGCAGCCAATGACGGGGGTCTTGATCCCGGCGGCCTGCGCCGCGCGCTGGAGGGGCTGCCAAAAGATGGCTGGCTGCAACCGGTTCTGGTGCCGGTTGGCGAAAATGAAACGGAAATGACGGCAGCTCTTGGTGGCGATGTGCCAACCTTGCGTGCCATGACCCAGCGTGCCGGGCTTACAATTGCAGCAACAGCCAAACTCATTCCCGATCCGGCCAGCCTGGGTGATGCAAAATCAACCGGGTTTACGGTTTCTGTTCAGGTCTATGGCCTGTCTGCTGAAGGACCGATCCCAGTGATGGTGCCACGTGGTGGGGCGCAGACTTTTCACATCGGACCTGAAGCCAGTGACGGACCGGACGGCATGTGGCAACGGGCTGCCATGGGCATCGCTGACCGGGTCAACGAACCATGGAAGCGGGATACAGCGCAGGATAATGCGGTTCAGATAACAGTGGATGCACGTGCCAATTTCAATACGCTGGCTGAATGGCTGGCCATTCGTGATGCCTTATCGAATGCGCAATCGGTTGCCCGAATGGATCTGGGTGAATTGACCACCACCAGTGCGGTCATGTCATTGACGGTCGCAGGATCGCCCGACAAACTTGCATTCGCATTGGCGCAACGGGACATACGTCTTCACGTTGACGGACCGGTGTGGCGGTTTTCCCGTATCAATGCCCGCTAATTCATGATTGCCGAACTAATGTCACCTTTGCCGAAACCACCATTTTCAACCAGTCTTTACTGGGCGCTTTTTGCGGTTTTTTTTCTGGGCGTCATCTGGGTTCTGTCAAGCGCGCTTACCCCGTTTGTGGCCGCAATGGCGATTGCCTATCTGCTGGATCCGCTGGCTGACCGTCTTGAACGTGCAGGCCTGTCGCGGGTTGCTGCCACGGCATTGATCATGGTGACGTTTTTTTCCACGGTCATTCTGGTCCTGATCATCGTTGTGCCGATTATCGAAGTTCAGGTGATTGCCTTCGCACAGTCGGTTCCGGCCTTGCTGAAAAATGCCGAGGAAGCTTTCATCAAAATGGGCGGGCCGAAACTTCAGACCATTCTGGCAGAACAGCAGGGCACCAAACCCGCACCGGTCGGGGACCTGGCCAAGAGTGCGCTGGAATGGGGCGGCGGGGTGTTACGCTCGCTCTGGTCCGGCGGGGTCGCAATTGTCAGTTTTGTCGGCGTGTTCATCATCGCACCGGTTGTCTCATGCTATCTGCTTTTGGATTGGGACCGACTGGTTGCCCGCATCGATTCGTGGCTGCCGCGTGATCAGGCGCCCATGATCCGGTCTTTGGCCAAGGAAATTGACCGTGTATTGGCAGCCTTTGTCCGTGGCCAGTTATCCGTCTGTATGATTCAGGCGGTGTTTTACGCGACCGGCCTTTCGCTGATAGGTTTGCAGTTTGGCCTTCTGGTCGGGGCCATGACGGGTCTTTTGAGTTTTATTCCCATGGTTGGTTCAATCATTGGCATTGGATCGGCCTTTCTGATCGGGGCGGTTCAATTCTGGCCCGATCCGGTGCCGTTGGCCATGATTGGCGGCGTTTTCCTGATGGGGCAGGTGCTGGAAGGTTATGTCCTGACGCCACGGATTGTTGGCAACAGTATTGGACTGCATCCGGTCTGGCTGATGTTTGCCCTGTTTGCCTTTGGCAATCTGTTCGGGCTGCTTGGGCTGTTACTGGCTGTTCCGGTATCTGCGGCACTTGGCGTATTGATGCGCTTTGGTCTGGCGCGCTATTTGGAAAGCCCGATGTATCTGGGCAAGGGTGGAAAATCCAGCCTTCCGGAATCCGAGCAGATCGCACAGAAATCATGAGTCAAAATCAATTGGCCCTAAGCCTGCCTCTGGCCCCCGCATTGGGGCGTGAAGATTTTGTGGTTGCAGCAAACAACCGCGATGCAGTCGCCTGGATTGATGCCTGGCCCCATTGGCCGATTGGCGGCCTGGTATTCTATGGCCCATCCGGGGCCGGCAAAAGTCATCTGGCAGCTGCATGGGCCAAGGCCAGTGGAGCCACCTGGGTCTATGGACCGGATCTTACCATGCCCATGGTGCCGCTGGCTCTGGGTGCGCCAGCCTATGTCATTGACGAAGCCGACCGCGTAGCTGATCCGCGCGCCCTGCTGCATCTGCTGAATGCGGCCCGCGAAGCAGGAGCTGCGATCATCATGACATCGCGGGAGGCACCGGCGCGCTGGGAGGTCCCACTAGCTGATCTTGCATCACGCATCAAGGCCATGTCGGCAGTGATGATCGGCGAAGCGGACGATGATCTGCGTGCGGCCATTCTGGTTAAGTTATTCGCTGACCGTCAGGTCCGGATTTCAGATGATCTGGCCCAGTTTCTGCTTGCCCGCCTTGACCGGACCGTCAGCGCGATCAAGGAGTGTGTCGGCCTTTTGGACAGCCGGGCTTTGGCGAGCGGGCGGCGTATTACCATTCCCTTTGCCCGCGAGGTTCTGGACGGGCAGGGGGCGGGCCACATTTCTGACACAGAAGTGTCAGGTTCT
>CAISDR010000588.1 GCA_903884125.1 uncultured bacterium | reverse complement strand
GGGCAAAATCATCCAGAGCATGAAAAAGGCCAAGACCACCAATCCGCTGTTCCTGCTCGATGAAATCGACAAGATGGGATCGGATTTCCGTGGTGATCCGTCCTCGGCCCTGCTTGAAGTGCTTGATCCCGAACAGAACCAGACTTTCTCGGATCATTATCTGGAAGTGGATTACGATCTGTCAGATGTGATGTTTGTGACCACGGCCAATACGCTGCGTATGCCGCAGCCGCTGATGGACCGGATGGAGATCATCCGTCTGGCCGGCTATACCGAAGACGAAAAAGTCGAAATTGCCAAAGGTCATTTGATTCAAAAGCAGCGCGAAGCCCATGCGGTAAAGCCCAGCGAATGGACGATTTCCGATGGCGCGTTACGCGATCTGATCCGTTATTATTCGCGTGAGGCGGGTGTGCGTTCGCTCGAACGCGAAATTGCGAATTTGATCCGCAAAGGGGTCAAGGAAATCGTGACCAAAAAGGTCAAATCGATTTCCGTGACCAGCAAAAACCTTGGCAAATATGCAGGTGTGCGTCGTTATCGTTTCGGTGAGGTTGAGGCCGAGGATCATGTGGGTCTGACCAATGGTCTGGCCTGGACCGAGGTTGGCGGTGAACTGCTGCCCATCGAAGCGGTGATGCTGCCCGGTAAAGGCAAGATGATGACCACCGGCAAGCTGGGCGAGGTCATGACGGAATCGATTCAGGCCGCTGCTTCCTATGTGCGGTCCAGATCAATCCATTATGGCATCAAGCCAACCATTTTTGAAAAGCGTGACATACACGTTCACGTGCCGGAAGGGGCAACGCCAAAAGATGGGCCATCAGCCGGTATCGCCATGGTGACATCGATTGTATCGGTGCTGACAGGTATCCCGGTGCGCCGCGATCTGGCTATGACCGGCGAGGTCACATTGCGCGGTCGGGTATTGCCCATCGGCGGTCTGAAGGAAAAACTTCTGGCGGCATTACGTGGTGGCCTGAAGACGGTTCTGATCCCCGAAGAAAACGAAAAGGATCTGGCCGAAATCCCTGACAATGTGAAAAAGGGACTGGAGATCATTCCGGTATCAAGTGCGGATCAGGTGTTGAAATATGCGCTGATCCGTCCGCTGGTTCCAATTGAATGGGAAGAGCCCGAAGATGTGCCCGTGAAGGTTGGCGAGGACAAGGCCCCGCTGCCTGCCGTCACACATTAAGCACCTCTGATCTGTAAAAAATGGCGACGCCGGATTGGCCGAGATGGCTAATCCGGCGTCGTTTGCATATTTTCCACAGAAAGATCGTCCGATTTCGCCCTGGAACGCCTGATTTTGCTTGGCTTTGCCAAAAATCGCGGTCTATTGTCTGCCCCCTGGTGCAAGGCACCCCGGAGCCCAACGGCGCGTGACAAATTCGCCAAAAGCCCGGTCACTAAATTTCGCAAAAGGGGTCTCTACCGTGAACAAGAACGACCTGGTTTCCAGCGTTGCTGAAGCCGCTGGACTTTCCAAGGCTGATGCAGGAAAAGCCGTCGATGCCGTGTTTGATTCAATCAAGGGTGCACTGGCATCCGGTGGCGAAGTTCGCCTGGTTGGCTTTGGCACTTTCTCTGTCAGCAAGCGCGCCGCGCGCGAGGGACGCAATCCCCGCACGGGCGAGACGATCAAGATCGCCGCGTCCAAGCAGGTAAAGTTCAAGCCGGGCAAGGACCTTGCTGACGGCGTGAACGGCTGATCGAATTTTCGATCATCCAAAAAAATGAGAAGGCCCTTCGCGGGCCTTCTTTATTTTTGGATACAGATGTTTATGATGGTTCCGGGCGATTAGCTCAGCGGTAGAGCGTCTCGTTTACACCGAGAGGGTCGGCGGTTCGAACCCGTCATCGCCCACCAGATTTAGCACGATGCGTCGGGCATTTTGATAACGGTCCAGAAGTCATCACGACTTCTGGACCGTTTCATTTGCGCCGTCGGGTCCGTGTAGCACCCATTCACCTCTGGGGCGGACAAAGAAATAATAATAGGCGGCGCTGGCTGCGGATATGGCGGCGTTGAAGATCAGGCCGGGGCGGCCGATTTCCGTGTCCTGCCAGTTGGCGATTGCAACATAGATGACTGTGACCAAGGCAGCGATTGAAACAGCCGGATGGCCGGGCATGTGATAGGGCGCATGGCGGGTTCTGCCCGACCGGCGACCGTTCAGCACAGCCACGGCCAACATGCCGTAGACCACCACGATGCCGGTGCCGGAAAAAACCAGCAGCATGGGAAAGGGGATGAAACACGCCGCCGCTGCCGACCCGCCTGATATCAGGGTCGCAACCCATGGCGAATGAAAGCGGTCATGGACCAGAACCAGCGCCCGGTTGGCCGAAGGCCACCAGACATGATCGCGCCCGGTGGAATAGAAAAACCGTGCATTGACCAGAATGGTTGCAAGTACCGCATTACCGATGGCAAGGGCGATGGACAGGCCGATGATCTGGTCCATCAGTTCCCCGCCTGTGGCGCGCACAAATTCATTAAACGGGTTGGCTGATCCAAGGGTTGCTATCAGATCCGGCGCTCCCATCAAAACAGCTGTCATCGGTATGATTTCGAGCAGCACGGTCAGACTGAATGCCCATAAAATGGCACGCGCCACCAGCTTTGGTGCTTCATGCATTTCTTCGCCAAAGGATGATGCAGAACCAAAGCCGTTATAGGCAAAGGCTGAAATGGTGATGCCAAGGCCGATGGCAGTCAGTGTTGCTGGTTGCAACGCGCCGTCAACTTCCATGACCGGGCTAAACACCAGTTCGGTCACAGGCCGCGCATGATGCAAAAATCCCAGTGCTGCCAGCACAACCAGCGCCAGAATTTCGATCATCAGAAAGATGCCGGTGATCCAGGCATTGGTACGGATGTTCAGAACCGACAGGGCGGTTGCAAACAGACAGATCGCCATGCCGAATATCTGCGGGTCCAGATCGCTGACAAAGGCAGTCAGATAATTGCTGGCACCAACGGCAAAGGCTGACATGCCCATGGTGGTGTTGACGCCATTAATCCCCAGCATGATAAACCCGGCCCAGGGGCCGACTGATCGCCCCAGCATGGAATATTCAGCACCGGCAAAGGGAAAGGCCGATGCCAGTTCGGCATAGATCAGCGCCATGGCCATGCCGATGACGGCGCCAACCAGCATGGCCATCAGCCCGCCTGTTCCAGCCTGCTGGATGATACCGGGCACAATCACATAGACAGATGACGCGGGTGATACCACCGACAGGGCCAGTAGCAAGGCCCCGATAACCCGCATCGACCTTTTCAGTGATGGCTTGGCAAACGCTACTGTCATGTCAATGAGCGACTGACCTATTCATGATCGTCGGGTTCGAGAAGCCGGTGCAGATGAACGATGAAAAAACGCATTTGCGCATTATCGACCGTGCGCTGCGCCTTGCCCTTCCAGGCTTTATAGGCCGAGGCGTAATTTGGAAAAACGCCGACAAATTCGACCTTTTCAAGGTCTTTGAAAGTCACGGCACTGACATCTTCCAGCTCGCCGCCAAAGACCAGATGCAATAGCTGCTTTGAATTTCCCTCGGTCATGAAGGTCCCCCGGACGTCAGTTGAAACGAAATAATATAATGATTCACCGCAGACAAACATTTCTTTAGTGCACCATCAAGGCGCTAAATGGTCGCCTCGTCAGCAGGTGGGGCCGGGCGGGTGCGCAGTTTTGCACCTTTGAACAACAGTCGCAGTGCCTCGTAATGGATGCCCGCAACCACTTTGATGGTCATCAGGGGATAGCGGAAAAAGGCCCGAAACAGTGCCGAATCCGAAAGGGGTTCGCGGGTTCCCACCATGCTCGCGGTCAGAAGATCGCAGCCATTGGCGTCAAATTCCCGGATCAGAATTGATAATTGCTGATCGGGGACCCGCACCCGAAATCGGTAAAGGGCTGTCATATCGATAAAGGGCGAGACAAAAAAATCCTTGGCCCGTTCATGGGTCAATGGCCCGGCACCATTGTCGCTGACACGATGAACATAGCAGTGCTGG
>CAISDR010000587.1 GCA_903884125.1 uncultured bacterium | reverse complement strand
TGATATTCCGGCAACATCAGGGGACTTATAAAAACCAGTCCCCACATCAGCCCGGCGGCCAGGGCAAACGCAACACCTGCCAGCATCAATTCAAAGCCTTTGCCGCCAGAAAGAAATTTCTGACGGAATGATTATCCCTTGGGCGCAGGCTTTGCAGCTTTCTTAGGGGCGGGCTTTTTCGTGGCTGCGGGTTTTGATGCCTGTGCCTTGACCGGCGCCATGGGCTTGGGTGCTGATGGGGTGGGAGCGGGTGCTGGCTCTGCGGGTTTTGCCGATGGTGCAAATTTTTCGCCGCGAATTTCTGCCATGCCTGCAACCAGCCGGTCGCGCAGGATCGACATGGCTTCGCCCTGAACCTTGCCGACCAGTTCGGTCATCTCGCGCATATGAGCAACCTGGGCCTCCAGCGCTGCCTTGACTGCGGCAGATTGTAGAGTTGGGTCCAGTTTGCGTTCCTGCATGACGTTTTTCATCATGGCGCTGGCCCCGGTCATGGACCCGCGCACCATTTCTGCCTGACGCTGGGCAATCGTCTGAAAGCCCTGGGCCAGAACGGTCTGTGCCTTGGTCAATGCTTCCAGATTTTTGCGATGGGCTTCGATCACCTGTGTCGGTTCGACGGCGTGCATTTTGCTGCCGCCCATCATTTCGGACCAGTCGAACTTGGGCAGGTTGAGGTTGAATTCGGGGAATATCGACTTGCGGGTCATCTAAGCCTCCACCTGTTTGTAGGATGAGTTCACGGCGTCCAGATCGTCAGTTTGTTTGTGCGCCTGAATGCCCCGTCTGTCCATTGTCGATTTGCCGCAACAGCCGGTCCAGCTCCGCCATTGTGCGCGACTGACCAGGGTCATCTTCTGCCAGCCAGATTTTAAGCACCTGATAAAGCGCATGGGTCAGACGCGCCCGGTTGGTCAGATAACGGTACCCAACCCATTCAACACCGGCTGCCAGCATCAGGGCGCTGATACCCCGCCGGACGACCGGCAGTCCCGCCAGCATCAGCATCGGATCTGCCCTTACATCCTGATGAATGCGCCTGATTGCAGCCTTGTCCGGCAGCATCGCGTCAAAGACCCGCATGGCCCCATCAAACAACAGATCATGCTGGCTATCGGCGCTCGTCTCGGGATCATCCCCGCCAAGGATGATGGCATCCATACGCAGGCCATAGCTATTGATCAGAGATAGTTTTGTCGGACAGGCCGCATAGGCGTCTGCCAGACCAAGCCCCGCCTGTTTTGCCAGCTGCCGCAGGCTAAGGCTGCGAAAGCCATGGGTCGGCGCCAGCGCCATCAGCGCATCAACAAGCCGGTTTTGTATATCGGTCAGGATCATGGGTTCAAGAATAGAGTGATCTTCAATTACGGCAAGCGCGCAGTGACAGTAGGTTTACCTTGGTCTTTGGCGCATGACGACTGGAACGGAGCTATGATAGCGAACCCAATCTTTGGTTTGGGGGCTAATCCAGCCAATCAATTAAAGTATGTCAGCATAATCCTGCGTCAGATTCCTGCCGATAATAGGTTCGTGATGGAAAATCCGGTTTCGCAGATCTCTCAGTCTATTGGCTGTGTCGCTGATCTGCTGGATGGTTTCCTGAGGTGATAGATGCGGAAATGCGTTTGTCATCTCGCGGCTCCATATGCGCCGATGGAACCGGGTGCCAAGCATGGCTGTCCAGAATCCCATTGTAAGAGATGCCGCAATCTGGTCGGTATTTGGCATAGTGCTGTATTGCCCCTGCAGCCATGAAGTGATCGCATCGATATCCTGACAACGCTTGGTGCCCAACATGGCTCTGCCTGAATGGGTTTGCCACCAGTCTGGACCGATAAATGAAATCAGTGCCTGATTGATGACATTGCGCAACGCCACCTCGGCAGTGTGCATTGGGAATTGAAAACTCTGGCCGATCTCTACGTTCCACAGATAGAGCGCATGGGCCACATCGGTTCGAAAACCTGCTTCGCGCAGATAGGTGCGCCATCTGGGGGCCGAAAATGACTGGTTCAGCGCTTGAAACATCGCCGGTGTCACAAGCATAATCGGACGATCTTGACGCATCGGCATTGGCGGGTATATTTTTTCTTAGAGCGCCGATCATTGCCACTATCGTACTGGGGATATGCAGGATCGGACTAGTTAGAGCCCCCGGACAGCCATTGGCCCTCCGGGGGTTTCGCATTTATACGTTGCGATTTTTTTTGGGTCTACGTCTTTTAGGCGTATTACCCGGCCAGTGCGCGTGCGCGTGCGAGGGCGGCGGTCACCGCCTGATCAATCATTTCCTCAAGCCCATGGGGCGTGGCCATCAGAACGCCCAGTGCCGCAGCCGTTGTGCCGCCCGGGCTGGTGACGGCTTCGCGCAGGCTTTTCGGGCTGTCGGTGGCATGTTCCAGCAACCGGCCTGCACCGATAATGGTGGCGCGGGCAAATTGGGCGGCCTGATCCGGACTAAGGCCCTGAGCCATACCAGCTTTGGTCAACGCCTCGACCAGCAGGAAAACATAGGCCGGACCTGACCCGGAAATGGCGGTGACGGTATTGATGTCATCTTCGCGGCTGACCCAGGCGATTTCACCCACAGCCTGCATCAGCAACTCTGCGCGGCGGCGGGCGTCGGCGGCAAGGTCTTCTCCGGCGACAAGGGCTGTGATTCCCCGACCCACTTCGGCGGGCGTATTGGGCATGGCACGGACAAAACCGGCAGCGTTACCCAGCAACCGCCCCAGGTCGGAAAGAGTCCGGCCTGCCGCGATCGAAAGGATCAGTGTCCCGGCTAGCGCCAGATTTTTATAGGCGGGCAGTACCTGATCAAACATCTGTGGTTTGATCGCAATGATCACAGACAGGCCAGTCAGGCCAGCCAGGCCCTGGGGCAGTTTGTCCGGGCCATCAATAAGACGAACCCGCTGGCCGTCGATTAAGGCGGCAAGTCCGGCGGCAGGATTGGGTTCGACGACAAATACCGGTCCGATATCGGGCGCATTTAGCCAGCCTTTGAGCAGCGCCTGCCCCATGCGGCCACCGCCCACCAGCAGGACCGGTGCCGAACCATAGGCTGCCGGGGTCATTATCGGCCGATGAGGGGGCGGATCACGCCTCGCCAACCGTCTCTAGCATGGCAGCGGCCAGCGCCTCGTCCGCAGTTTTTCCTGCCCAGAGTACAAACTGAAAGGCCGGAAAAAACCGCTCACAGGCATCAACCGCAATATCCAGCAGATCCTCAAACATGGTCTGGGTCGGGTGCATGCCTGCCAGCGGCAGGCCATGGCGATAAACGATCACACCTTCTTCCGAGACCAGATCAAAATGACCCAGGAACATCTGTTCATTGACCTTGGCCAGAAGCTCATAGATTTCCGGACGTTTTTGCACCGGAACCCGGACATCAAAGGCACAGGAAAAATGCAAGGCTGGCAATTCCTCGCGCCAGGAAAAGCAGATGTTGTAGTCACACCAGCCGCCCGTGGCGCAGGTGATCATTTCATCATCGGTCCGTTCAATCGGCCAATCGCGCGCAAGCAGAATATTTTCCACTGTTTCCAATGGATTAACCGGCGTAAAATCCGTCTGGATAGAAAGAGCAGTCATAGGCTTCGACGCTCCGATCGCAAGAGGTGCGACTAGGGAGCCGTAGGTCACCCGGTCTTGCCCTGGATGGTCAAGGCTCGCGTTAAAGCGAAATGCCTACCACTCCTTGGGGCTAAGGCCGGTCACGGCCCATAGGTTTCGCGGGTGCCCATACTGTTAGTGTGAATCACTGCCGCGAAGCACTACGTAATGAGATTGAATCATCGCGACTCACCGGGCAAGCATCTTTTTATGACGTTTTTATTTTATTCCGGTTTTGAGACGGCAGCCGCGCCGCCAAGTGCCGCCTCCAGCGCCGCAACCCGTGCCTCCAGTGCCTCAACCCTGTCGGCATTGGCGGCAGCCAGCGCCTTCACCGCATCGAATTCATGCCGCTGGACCAGATCAAGATCAACGATGAACCGTTCGATCTGGGCCCGGAATGCGGTTTCCACTTCCTGACGCGCGCCCTGAAAGGCACCGGCGGCGCCAGTTGCAAGGCGTGCAAGGTCGTCAAAGAACGGGTTACTGGTCTGCATATTGGTTCTCCACAGTGCAATCCGGGCGGGACCGGTCTCAACCGGCCGGATCGGGTGCAATTCCGAAAAGGTCCAGCTGCCATAACATTTCATCGCGGGTGAACGGATAGTCCACGCCGTTTCGCGCCGGGATCAGGTCCTTTTGCAACAACCGCCCGGCGCCAGCCTGTACTTTTATGGCAGCACGCATAGAAAGGCCAGCATGCCAGCAAAGCGCAACAATCGGTCGGGCATTTTGTCCGTCCAGAATTTTTTCAATCAGGACGGCCGGTTGCCGGGTCATGACTGCCAAAGCATGGATGACCGTCAGCCGGTCGCGATTTTGCAAAGCTTCGAGAATAAAACCTTCGTCCAGTGACCCGGTTGCAACGGCGCGCCTGACATTCTCCCCGGCATCGCGGGTGGGCTGGCTTGTTTCTTCCTCGGCCAGCCGTTCGCGCACACGCTTGGACAGAATGCCGGCTGTCTCCTCGTCCAGGCCACGACGTTCCTGAAGCTGGCGCAGTAATGACGATGTGACAAATCCGGCGACCCGACGAATGGCGCGAACGGATAAATCTGCCCGCAGCACAATCGGGCCATGCCATTCCTTGATCTTGTCGGCATGGTCGATGATTTCTTCCATCGTCTGTTCGCGGATTTTTGCGGATTTATTGTTCAGCAGCGATGCAATTGCAGGAACATCGAGCGTGGCCACCACTGCATCGGTGACATCGGCTGACAGATCCCGGCGTCTGGCGATGGCGGGTAACGCCCCGGAAATGGCCCCGTGGGCAATGATTTCCAGAAGATCGGAATCCGCCAGCAAGGGCGAATATTCCAGAATCGGCCCTGCTACCGTCAGTTCGATATCACGGGCCAACTTCTGAATGATCGACTTTGGAATTCGGGTTGATGACTTAATTTCCTCGGCAAGGATGGCGCGAATACGCACCTGTTGATCGCTGGCCAATTTTTCCAGAACCGAAATTGTCAGATCGCGCAGGCGGTCGCGTTCGGGTTCATCAAGGCCCGGAAGCAGGCGGCCGATCTTTCGGGCCAGTTCCGCGCGGACATCGCCGTCTGGATCTTGTGCCAGCAACCGGTCGGCTTGTAACGGCGTGGCGGGATTGGCAGCAATTTCACGTCGGACATCGCTGCTTTGGTCGGACGCCAGATAATAAAGCATTTCCGGACGCGTATCCGGCCTGCGTGCCAGATCGGCCCGCACAGGTGCTGACTTGGCATCCAGTGCGGCCATCGCCGTTTCATAGTTCAGTTGTGCCGGTAGTCGTTTGCCGAAAAGCCGATAGATAATTTTTGAAATCACGCAACATCACCTGAAGATTGTGAGCTCCGCGTTACATGATTTTCCGGTGCGGAATCATTTGCCCGGTCACGGGCCAGTCGCCATTGACCGCGGCCTGACTTCTTGGCTTCGTACAGGGCATGATCAGCGCGTGCCAATATGTCTTCCAGCGTTTCCCCGCCATACAATACACGCGCGATCCCAACCGAAAGCCCAAGTGGCGTGGCGGCTGCGTGCCCGTCCGATACCAGCGCTGATACC
>CAISDR010000586.1 GCA_903884125.1 uncultured bacterium | reverse complement strand
TGCCCTGCAATTGTTCGTCCACAGTCTTGCGCATCTGTTCCAGCTTCTGCGTGTTTTCTTCCCGCAGGACTGTCATCTGCCGGGCCAGTTCTTCGCGCTGGGTCTTGGCGGATTCTTCCAGACTGAGCCGGTTTGCTTCGAGCCTCAGATGCATGCTGTCGGCCATCTGATTTAACTGGGTTCGAAAATCACTGAGAGATTTCTGTTGGCGACTTTCCGATTCCTGCGCCTGTGCCCGCAGGTCGGTACCCACTGCCCGCAATCCATCAGTTGCCCGTGTGGCGTCTTCGCGCATGGTCCGGTCCAGCCGTTCCACATCCGCCTTGATCGCCTGCAAGCGGTCAAGAACTGGCGTCAGGTCAACCATCGTCTGCGGCGGCCGTCGCATCAGCGCCAAAAGCCCGATAATCAGGCCGCCAATCGCAAGAACAGGCCAGATATAAGCCATATCCATTGTTCAATTTCTCGACAAATCACAACATTTGACGGGATAATAGCAATTGATGAACTTGGATGCTAATCGGATTAGGTGTTAAGCGAACGAATATCACATTGACAACTGAAGCGATCTTTGTTCATCCGGCATAATGACAAGGGTAGCAATCCCGTCGGATGATCGTTTCGCCTCATGCTTGGTTTCAGCAAGCATTTCGCTCAGATGTTCGCCGCTAATCACATTGCGTCCCGCGCGCAGATCAGCAATAGCGCAGCTCACACGCATTAATGGAAACTGACGCATCTGATCCGCTCGGTCGTGGGCATGAATGAAGCCGTCGGCTCGGGATTTTGCATCGTAGAAACTCTGAATATCGATCCGGAAGCGACCTAGCAGTTCCCGGATGATCCCCAGCGCCTGTTCAAGTTCATATTTGTTAAAGGCTGCAAAAAAATCATCACCACCAATATGTCCAATGACAATGTTTTGTGCAGGCAGGCATTTAACCAGCAGCTCGGAAAACAGCACCAGCGCGCGATCCCCCTGGCGAAATCCGTAGGTATCATTGAATGGTTTGAAATGATCAAAATCGAAATAGGCCAGGACTGCCGGTTCGCCGACACGCATTAATGTATTGGCCAGGGTCTCGGTTATGACTTTGTTTCCGGGCAGGCGGGTCAGTGGATTCTGGTCACGAGCATTGGCAATGTTGCGATCCGAAACGATGCCGAGGATGGCGCGCGAACTCAGAAATCCGACATATTTCCGATCTTCGACGATCATCACACCTTCATCGCCGAAATCTGACTTGTAGGTATGTACCAGATCTTCGACCCGCGCATTGACGTCAATGATCGGGCACCGGGTGACAACAGCGCGCAGATTATGGCGGCTGCTTTTGTTTTTAAGCAGGTCACGTCCATAACGGTCATAGGCGAATATTTTTATATCGCTTTCGCGTACAATACCCAGAGGTTCCTGGGCGTTATCCAGAACGGGCAGGAACGTGCTTTCATTGTTGCGGCGGAAGGTGTCCAGCACATCCAGAAGATGGGCATCAACCGGGATTGTCGGCATGCGCTGCATCTGACCCATGATCGCGTCGATATCGCCCGAATTGCGCCGGGATCCTTGGGAAATCTGTGCCACATTTTCAAATACAGGCAGCAGTTCATAGGTTTGTCTGGTTGGATGGGAAATGAAAAAGCCCTGAACAAGATCAGCCCCTAATTCCTGACAGGTGCGCAGTTCTGCTGCAGTTTCAATACCTTCGGCAACCACCAGGCTGCCAAGCCCGTGCGCCATGGATATGATACTTGAAACCAGCACGCGCCGTCGGGGATCGCGATCAACACCTTTGAGAAAATACCTGTCAATCTTGATGATATCCGGGCGGGCTTCAAAACAAAGGCGCAGGCCCGAGACGCCCTGACCAAAATCATCAAGTGCCACTTTGATCGATTGTTTGTGCAGCGACAGAACCGTATCACGAAGTGCCCCGTCGGATTTTGGCCCAAACCTTTCGGTCAGTTCCAAAGTTATAATATCGGGGGCAAGGCCGGCTTCGCGAAGCAGGCGCGGCATCCAGTCAATTGCATAAGGAGTTTCGTCAAGTACCCGCACATCAACATTCAGAAAAAGGCGCAATCCGTTCAAATGCTGTGTGTCATTTTTAAATGAACTCAGCGCCTTGGCATGAAGCAGCTTTTCGGTGGCGCGCAGTTGTGAATTTTCTGAAACAGCATCGAACATATCGGGAATTGAGGAAAACCCCATCTGCTCGGTACCGCGAACCAAAGCCTCCACTGCATAGATGACGCCAGACCGTGCGCTGACGATAGGTTGAAATGCAAACTCAAGCGCATCAAAGGGAAGTCGCATTGGATACCCGCGTATGGACGGGCCACACCAACCGTTACCTGCGACCCATGCGTACCTTATGCCTGAGCTGTGTCATTTCGATGAAAGCAAGGAGCCAAGCTGGTCACCCGAACGGTTTGGCTGGTTAACTATTTGACATAGCTCAGCGGCAGAGCCGTTGTGCATTTCATCAGTTCCATAGCAAATGCCGACGACACGTCGAACAGATCAACGCGGGCGATAAGTTTTTTATAGACCGCATCATAGGCAGCAATGTCTGGCACGACGATTTTCAACAGATAATCAACCTGCCCGCTCATGCGATAGACTTCGACAATTTCGGGAATATCCCCAATTGATCGGGAAAAGGCTGACAGCCATTCCACGCTGTGCTGACTGGTGCGCAGGGATACAAATACCGTCACCGCCACATTTACCGCCTGCCGGTCCAAAAGTGCCACGCGGGCAGCGATGACACCGGCTTCTTCCATCTGCTGGACCCTGCGCCAGCAGGACGAAGCGGACAGGCCAACGCGTTCGGCAAGGTCCGATACGGCCAATGTCGAATCAGCCTGAAGCAGAGATAAAATTCGCTTGTCTATGTGATCCACGCAATATCATGTGCATATTTCGTTATATATGCAATATTTTTTCATATTCAGGTTAATTTGCGCTTCACTCTGACTGAAATTTCCAACAGTTCCGTGAGATCCTCGCCTATCGCTGCCAGACGGCGGTGCGCGCAATTGATCGGGGAGAATGACGTGATGTGGCAGAAGCTGTTTTTGGACCATCCGGCGTCGGTCAATGAAACCTATCTGGAACATGCCCAGGTCGCGACCGGGTTCGGTTTCAAATT
>CAISDR010000585.1 GCA_903884125.1 uncultured bacterium | reverse complement strand
ATCGTCAGCATGCAAATCCAATGATCTATCCAGCCTGCGAATATTCGCCTGTGCGGGTGCACCAATTCCAAGCCATATCGGAGCGAGGGCTGAAGAGACCATTGGCTGCAAGCTTATCGGAATGTGGGGGATGACCGAATGCTTTGTGGCAAGCGCTTCTGCCCCAGGTGATCCCCCGGAGAAGCGATGGAATACAGATGGTCGGGCGATGCCCGGTGGTGAACTTGCCATATTCGATGAAAGTCGATCGAAGCAGTTGGGCCAGAACGAAATAGGTGAGCTGGCAACAAGAGGTCCATTTGTCTCGCTCGGCTATTTTAATGATCCAAAACGTACGGCAGATTCATTTTATCCCGGCGGCTGGCTGTTCAGTGGCGATCTGGCAACCATCGATAGTGACGGCTATATCCGGCTCGTAGGGCGTAAGAAGGATATCGTCAATCGTGGCGGACTAAAAATATCAACGAAGGAAATCGAAGATCTTTTATTGCAACATCCAAGTATTGCGGAAATTGCGATTGTTCCGGTAGCTGATGAAAAGCTGGGAGAAAAAGCCTGCGCTTGCGTTGTTCTGCGTGAAGGTTCTGCTCTCTCCTTCGAGGAAATGGTTACCTATTTGGAGCGCCATGACCTTGCAAAATACAAACTTCCGGAGTCGCTACACATTATGGAAGAATTTCCAATGACTCCCAGCGGCAAGATACAGAAGGCATTCATTCGTCAAGCGCTGGAGGGGAATCCAAAGCATAGCTGATTGGGTCAAAGAGAAATCTAAAATTGAAGGGAATGCCAAAATGAACACATCCGACAGAGAAAACAGACTGCCAGATCCACTGCATAATAACGCTGGTGGCCCGCTGCGTTTACTCACAGGTGTGCGTGTAGTTGATGTAACCACATCGTTGGCAGGTCCCTACGCCACCATGCTTCTTGCGGATATGGGGGCGGAAATTATTAAGGTCGAGCGACCTGGAGTCGGTGACGACTCTCGTCAATGGGCCCCGCCGGAACTTGGCGGGAAAGCGCTGTGGTATTGCAGTGTCAATCGTAACAAAAGAAGTGTCGCGCTTGACTACAGTACTGAAGCTGGTCGCGAAGTGCTGTTTGACCTTATTCGAACCAGTGATGTGTTTATCACGAATCAACTGCCCAAGGTTCAGGCGAAGCTTGGCATTGACTGGAACTCTGTCAGATCGGCAAAGCCGGATATTGTTTTTGTCTCTTTAACCGGATTTGGCCTTGAGGGCGCTCGGTCCAATGATCCGTGCTACGATCTGATTGCAGAGGGCTACAGCGGTGTAATGGATCTCACCGGAACGATTGATAGTGGGCCGCAAAAGGTTGGGACGCCGGCTGCGGATTTGCTGGCTGGCGCTGATGCGGCCTTGGGATGCATTGCAGCTTTATTTGAACGTCGAAATTCCGGATCCGGTCATCTGGTTGATATTGCGCTTGTCGATTCAATAGTTCGATTTATGACACCAAAACTGGTCTCTTATATGGGCTCCGGTGTCGTACCTCGTCGTACAGGCGGAACGGACAGTGTTGTCGCGATTTATCAGGTATTCGAAACGGCCGATGAGCCGATGACACTGGGCTTGGGCAACAACAATACTTGGCAGCGCTTTTGCAAGGCTGTTGGACTTCAGAGTCTGCTTGATGATCCGGCACTGGCCAATAATGCAGGGCGCGTTGAAGCCCGTTCCCGGCTGGTTGCTGAAATTGCCCCAATTCTGCGCACGCGGTCCCGGGCGGCATGGCTGGAACTTTTCAATAAGGAAAAAGTGCCTGCGGGTCCAATCAACAGCCTCGATCAAGTTGTGGCGGATGCCGAGCTTCGGGCACGAGGTCTCTTTTATTCAGTCGATGATAATGGGATAGCGCTTCCCCAGGTTGCCCTTGGCATTACGGTTGATAGGGAGGTTGCTGGCTGTGCCATCGTCCCACAGCATTTGGGTCAGGACACTGAAAGCGTTCTTGCCGACATTCTACAATATAACAGCGAAAAGATTGCGGCGCTGAGACAGGAGAAATTGATATGACCAAAGCACCATACGAAACCATCCTCTTTCGTGAGGAAGGGCCTGTAGCCATCCTGACACTTAATCGTCCGGATGATGGAAATATGTTTACCCCGACAATGTGCCGCGAGATCCATGATTGCCTTGATCTGGTAAGACGGGAAACGCGCACGCGGGTGGTTGTTTTAACGGGAGCGGGCGATAGATTTTTCTGCATTGGAGGCCGCAAAGTAGGATTGGAAAAGACAACTTTGTATCCCGGTGTTGTTCCAACATTGGAAATGTACGAGGCGATTGATCGTCTGCAAAAGCCCGTCATCGCCTGTGTAAATGGGTATGCTGTTGGCGGTGGAAATGTGCTGCAAATGGTCTGCGATCTGACTATTGCAAAGGAATCCGCGATCTTCCGGCAGGTTGGTCCGATGATGGGTAGCTTCGATGCGGGTTATGGCACGTGGTATTTGGAAGATCTTGTCGGAAAAAAGCGTGCCAAGGAAATCTGGTTCCTGAATCGGAAAATGCCGGCGAAAGAGGCTCGCGAACTGGGGCTGATCAATCGGGTGGTTCCCGATGACAAGCTGTGGTCGGAAACGATGGCGATGGCAATGGAAATCAGCAATCGCGGTCCGTATGCCCTTGCCGGTATTAAAAGTTCCTTCAATGCCCGCCATCAGGGCGTTGTTGGGCTCTCGCGTCTTTCGCACGATCTTGTTCTGCCGATGTATTTCTCTTCCGAGGAAGCGGCAGAGCTCGGCGCATCCTTCGATCAAAAGCGCGCGCCGGATACGACAAAATTTGGGCATTAGTCTGATGCTGTTAGCAAAGGTTACTAAATGAGCGCGCGTACAATTGCGGTGACGGGAACAAGCCGAGGTATCGGCGCAGAAATAGCTGTCGAGCTTGCGAAACGTGGATTGCTCGTTGGATGTCTCTCTCGTGGGGGAGGCTATCCCGAGGGGCATCTGGAATTGAGCCCGGAAGTGAAGGCACGTCTTTTGCCGATTCAATGCGATGTCACAGATGAAGCGATGCTGGCTGCGGCGTTCAAAAGCCTATCTGTACAAACTGGCGGCGTTGACGGGCTGGTTAACAATGCGGGCATTCATCGCGAAGTGAAGGCATTGAGCATGTCGGCCGCAGAGTTTGAAGAAGTTATGCGTACCAATGCTACCGCTGTTTTGATGGCATGCCGTGAGGTTCATCCCTATCTGCATGCTCGAGGCCGTGGCTTCATTATCAACATAGGATCATTTTTCGACAAGCTTGGGGTCAAGGGCAGTATTGCCTATTCGGCATCGAAAGCAGCCGTTGGCGCCATTACCCGTGGGCTGGCAGCCGAATGGGGGCGAAATGGAATTTCGGTTGTGATGTTGGCGCCGGGCTATATCGAGACGGACATCAATCGTGCCTATCTTGCAGACCCGGTCACAGGAAAGTTTGTGAAGTCCCGAACCTTCACGGGAAGGGCTGGACAGGTTAACGAAGTCGCGCGATTTGTTGCGGCTTTGCTGGTTGAAGATATTTCCTT
>CAISDR010000584.1 GCA_903884125.1 uncultured bacterium | reverse complement strand
TCATGATCCTGCGTAGTTCGAGCTTTCTGCATCTTGTGCCGTTAGGTGACGGTCGCAATCTGTTGATCCACGCGTTGCGCGATCATCGCCTGACCATTGATGCTGATGTCAGCGGCATCATCTCCTATTTTTCAAACCCGCGGACGATGCCCGGCGATATGGCCGCACTGGTTCTACAATCCGGTTTTGATCAGGACACGATCCTCGGCTTTTTGACCCAGCTGCTGGAACAGGAAATCCTGACCGACAAATCCCCGGCTGATGAAATGGCGGCGGCGGTTGCGAAGCTGGGGCAATTGCATGGCCGCGATCCGGCGGCACTTCTGGAACATTACCGGCGGGCAATTGCACAGGGCACCGCGCATTACTGGTCAGTTGGTGCAGCAAAGGGCATTGCGGATTTTACGGCCCAGGGTCCAAGGATCGATGTTATTTTGCTGGGCGACTGCGAATTGCAAATGGAAGCGGATTTTCTAACCCGCACGGGGCGTGAGCGCGGCCTTGATCTGCATGTGGCCGCCAGCTTTCCCGATGACATGCGTTTTGCCGCCGAACACCGGCACGATGTGATCATGGTGGGTGCATTGCGTTCGCGGGCAGCGATTGTGCAAAGCGTCGGACCTGGTACCAGTCCGCATGATCTTTATGTTGCCGAGGCAAAACGGGTACTGGACAGTTTGCGGGCAGTGTCATCCTCGCCCATCCTGATCGACAATCTGCCCGAACCGCAGGTGCAGCCACTGGGCATGGCCGAGCGTGGCATTGGCGGTCATCGTAACCGGTTCCGGCTTGCCAATCTGGCTCTAAGTGACCTGGCGTCTCAGTATGCGGATGTCCATGTGATTGATATTGCAGCATCGCTTAACGGCGCGGGTGCCGCAGACAGGCTGGATGACGGGCTGTTGTCCTTTACCCATTTCGGATCACCGGGCTGGTTACTGCAACGCCCCGAAAGTGAAAAGGCCGCCGTTCATAACATTTTTCCTGACCTTACACCGCTTGCGGCGCAATTGGACGGTGATCCCTATGGCCGGGAAAAGGTAACAGCTAAAGCCCATATCGATGCCTTGATGACGATCATGGCGATTGATCGCAAGAAATGTGTGATCGTTGATCTGGATGGCACATTGTGGCCGGGGGTCCTGGCTGAAACCGGGGCACCGTTTGCCTGGACGCCGGCAATATCCGGGCTTTATTCCTATATCGGCCTGTATGTGGGCATTCATGAAGCGCTGTTGAGCTTAAAGCGGCGCGGGATTGTTCTGGCCTGTGTGTCCAAGAATGATGAAGCAACCGTGCGTCAGCTTTGGACTTATCCCGATCATTATCCAAAAGATCGCCTGCTTGGCCTGGATGATTTTGTGACCTACCGGATCAACTGGGCGGACAAGGCCAGCAATATAGCAGAAATTGCTGATGAACTGGGCTTTGCCCGTAATGCGTTTTTATTTCTGGATGACAATCCGCTGGAACGTGAACGTATCCATCAGATGCTGCCCGAAATTGAAACACTGGGCGAAAATCTGTTCACTGTGCGCCGCCAGCTTCTGGACGACCCGCGCCTCCAGACGCCCTATGTAACCGCTGAAAGTGCGGTCCGGGGTGATCTGGTCAAGGCGCAACTGGAGCGCGACCGGGCGCGCGTGCAATTGGGTGACGAGGACGCATTTCTGAAATCGCTGGAAATTTCCACCCGCATTATTGACCTTGTGCCGGGTCCTGACCTTGACCGGGTACACGAGCTTTTTTTGCGCACGACCCAGTTCAACACCAACGGCTTCAAGCCATCGGTCGGCCTTCTGACAGAGCTGTGTCAGGCCGATGATAGCGGCGTAATGGCCATGTTCGTGCGTGACCGGTTCGGTGATCACGGGCTGGTTGGCGCCATGGCCTTTCGGGGTGATGAAATTCTGGGCTTTGTGATGTCGTGTCGGGTGATCGGACTGCGCGTGGAGTTTGCTTTGCTGGATGCGGCGCTGGCGCGTATGGGAATGACCAGAGCCATGGTGCGGGCGGAAATTATTGAAACCGCGCGTAACGCCCCGGCCCGGCATCTTTATGCGGATGCGGGATTTTATCCCGAGGCCGATGGCAAATGGCTTAAAGTATTCTGATGTTCGGTTTGCTCGGGGGATGACATGAGTGGACTTGGCGCCATCTTTGAAACGGACGTGGCGGTTGCGCTGGATGTTGGTGATGCCGCACCGTTTTTTTATGGTGTGGCAACAGATGGGGTATTTTATTCGTTCATGGCTCAGGCCGGGCGGCCGCTGGCCATGATTCTGGCGCGCGATCTTTCTGATCCCTTGCTACCGGGCTGGCTGGAAGCCTTTGTGAATCTGAAAGAGGCGTTTGATCTGATCGGTGCGGATGTGGTTGTGACCTCAGATGCTCCCCCCAATGATGTCTATGTCTTTGCCCAGCAACTGGGCGGTGTCCTGAAAGTTGTGGCCTGCGAGGCATCGGTTTATGCGCGCTGCGGCTTTAACCGGCTTGGCCTTAATGTGATCGCCTTTGACCGTAATGGCCGGGTTGCCGGGCGCTACAAGGGGCAGTCGCCCGGTGACGCCGCATCGGCCATGTTCTCGGCCCTGTCCGCCCTGCCGCGCGATCCGGGCTGTGGGCTGGTCAGTCAGCCCGCACCGGTTATGGTCGTTCCCAATATTCTGCCCCCGGATATATGCGGTGCGCTGATTGAGGCGTTTGAGACGGAAAATCACTTTGACAGTGGTTTTGCCGGTGTCGATCCGGCTGGTGTGCCCGTCTACAAGGTCGATTACGCCAAGAAAAAGCGGGAAGACCTGTTATTGAGCGAGGACCATCCGCTTTTTCCCATCGTCAGGGACCTGCTGCTTTCCCGTATCGGGCCTGAAATCAAAAAGGCTTTTCACATTTCGGTCAGCCATTTCGACCGGATACTGGTGGCGCGTTATGACGTGGGCGGTCATTTTGCCCGTCATCGGGACAATGGCGGCGCCAATGTTGCGTTCCGGCAGTTTGCGCTGTCGGTCAATCTGAACGCGGGCGAATATGATGGCGGGGAATTATTCTTCCCTGAATTCAATGATCATCCTCATGGTCCGCCAACCGGGGGCGGACTGATCTTTTCCGGATCGCTTATTCATGAAGCCAGCCCGGTCACCCGTGGCAGCCGGTA
>CAISDR010000583.1 GCA_903884125.1 uncultured bacterium | reverse complement strand
GGTTCCAGCACGCCGCCAATGCCAACCCCGCCGGAGACATGAACCCGCGCACCGATCTGGGCGCATGATCCGATCGTGACCCAGGTGTCGACCATTGTCCCTTCGCCCACATGGGCACCCACATTTACAAAACTGGGCATCAGCACAACGCCCGGTGCGATAAAGGCAGAATGGCGCACAATTGATCCCGGTACAGCGCGAAACCCGGCTGCCTTGAAGCGGGCCTGATCCCAGCCGGCGAATTTCGATGGCACCTTGTCATACCAGTGTGCGCCCCCGGGGCCTCCTTCGATCAGGACATTGTCATTGAGCCTGAAGGATAACAGGACCGCCTTTTTCAGCCATTCACGCACCTGCCAGCCACCGCTGCCATCCGGGCTGGCCACCCGCAGGGTTCCGTTATCCAGACTGTTCAGCGCGTGCGCCACCGCATCTGCCAGCACGCCACCGGTACTGGGGCCTATTTCAGTCCGCCGGTTCCAGCCATCTTCAATTGCTGTGATCAGTTGGGCATCATCCATCATGCGGGGTCCGATCCATGTCTAGTCTGTGCAAAAATTCGGTCAGGCTTTCGGCCCGGTGGTGAATATGATCGCCGATCCCGCCCGGCCGTGACCAGTCAGATTTCTGATCAATCCAGATGGTCGCAAGTCCCAGGTCGTGTGCGGGCAGAAGATTATGCGGCATATCGTCGAAAAAGGCCGCCTGATCGGGCGCCACGTCATGATCATCCAGAAACCGCCGGAATGCGGCATGTGAGGGTTTGGGATCAAATGCCGAGGAAACGATATCCTGAATACCGTGGAACAGGTGATCAATACCCAGTCGTGCCGTAATCCGTTCGGCATGACCGACCGAGCCATTTGTATAGATGATCCGGCGCCCCGGCAGTGCCGCCAGAAGCCGGGCCAGCTGGGGATCGGGATCAAGGCCCGACAGGTCAATGTCGTGAACATAGCCCAAAAATGCATCCGGATTAACAGAATGGGAACGCATCAGGCCGCTTAATGTGGTGCCATGCTCGTGAAACAGCTGTTTTTGCAGGTCTTTTGCCGCCTGACGGTCCAGCGACAGCAGATCGGCAACAAATGTCGTCATGCGCGTGTCGATTTGCGCAAATAACTGACTGGAAGCCGGATAAAGGGTATTATCCAGATCAAAGACCCACGTCTCCACATGACCCAGCATCTTGGTGCCGGGTCGGGTACTGGTCGGGTCTGAAATGCTGCCGGATATTGCCAAAGGGCCGGTCCTGAACCTGGGGTATTCTCTATAATGCTATCGAAGAATCACTGCGGCTGGCACCATGGCCAAAGGATCGGCTCTGTGCAAGCTGGTCTGAAACACCGCGCCGCCAATCGAGCATAAGCCACAGGCCCCATGAGCCAGACGAACACAATGGATCAGACACGTAGCGCCAGTCCCGGCCCGCTACCGGCGCTGGGGCGCACTGATGGCCAGACTCTGGCGCTGACGCTTATTGACTCGTACCCCGAGCCAGCATGGCTTGTTGATGGCGATGACCAGGTGGCAGCGGTCAATCTGACTGGATCAAATTTGCGGGTTCAGCAACTTATCGTGGAGATCGCGCGCGAATGCCGGACAAAACGTCATGCTGTTGTCAGGCGACTGAATGTTGCTGAAAATCGCCTGCAGGATTCCATTGCCCTGGAGGTAACGGCTGTCCCGATTGCAACAGCGGATTGCGATAATGCCGATCAGACGGCAATAATGATCTTGTCGCGCAATATCACCCGTGACCACCAGTTGACCGATGCGCTGGTTGAAAGCCGCGCGCTTTATCGTGACCTGTTGATGTGTTCGGGAGATTTTGCCTGGGAAACAAATCGCGAGGGACAGTTCACCTATATCTCGCTTCCCTCGGTGCTTGGATATGCGGCAGACAGTCTGTTAGGACGGGCGGCAGAAGAATTGGTAAGCACCGATCAGAAATTTCCAGCGACACTTCCTTTCGTGGCGGATTGTGCCCAGGATGATGTAGAAGCCTGGTTGCGTTCGGCATCCGGTGATTTGCGCTGTGTTTCCATCAACATGGTCCCGCAATTCGATTCGGCAGGCATATATTCAGGTGCACGCGGTGTCTGTCGCGACATTACCGATGAACATGCCCGGCGGGTCAGCCTTAACCAGCTGACCCAGCGCGAACGTCTGATCGAAAATGTGCTTTCTGCGATGCGGTCGGCACCCGATACATCGACCATGCTGGCAAACGCCGCCTGCGAGATCAAACATGCGCTGGGCTGTGATGTCTGGCTATTGCGCCGGAACGAAAGTCGCTCCTGGTATCCGGCGAATAATCCGGCAACCGGCATCGCATTACAAACCGTTGCCGATATTGGTCACCTGATTGCGTCGCATGACCCGGGCACCACTCTTTTCCATCAGATCAATAATGAACATTTCATGTTTCGGGGCACCTGGTTCAATGACCAAATCAACGGCGCATTGGTTTTTTTGACTAAAGGCAACGCCAGTGAATTCCCGGCCCTGTCAGCACCACTTATGGATTCCCTGATGGCACCGCTTGGGATTGCCATCGCACATGGCGATCAGATTGAGCGGCTGCAACAATTATCGTCAATTGATGAATTGACCGGGCTTCTGAACCGTCGCGCATTTGCTGAAGCGGCACGCAGGCGTATCGCCATGGGGCGCAGGCATGCACGGCCGGCAGTGTTCCTGTTCCTTGATCTTGACCATTTCAAGCCGATAAATGACCTGTTGGGTCACCGGGCGGGTGATCAGATTCTGTATCGCGTGGGACAGATTTTGCTTGGTTCTTCGCGGG